>DASRSD010000182.1 GCA_035656635.1 Pirellulales bacterium | reverse complement strand
CCCTTCGTAGGTACCTGCCCCACCTGCGAAGGGTTCTTTTTTGCGCCACCTCGCCCGGCGGGAGAGGACAGGGGGTGAGGGTGCAGGAGAATCGATGGGTGGCCGGGTGGCCGGGGTCGAGGCCGCCGAGCCCTCGGAACCCAAGCCGGTTAACCTGGCCGGACGCTTATATAGCCCGACTGTGTCAGTCGGGCGGCCTTTTCCACCGCCCCGCAAACTGCCCCGGGCTAAAAAATTGGGACTTTTATTGCGTTTTTTCACACCCTCTAATATATTGCCCTATGTGGGTTGGGAGCAGTACGTCCGTGGGGTAAATCTTCCGATGACTTATTTCAGGGCAATTCAGCGCTGAATCGAAAATAGCGTATAGCGATTTGTCGCCGCCGGGGCTTTGGTGCGCCGCGCGGCCGACCGATCGAACGGCGCAGCGAACGTTTCCAATTCGCCGCGCTGTAATAGACCGGGCATGTCATTCGTTGCAAGTTGTGGGGTTGGTGAACGGATCGCTGGGTACGGGTCGCTGGGTTCTGGGGAGAGGCTACGACGAAGCTCCATTTCGTCGGCCGCGCGCGCCGGTGACGCGCAAAATGATTCCGAGCGGCGGCGCGTCGCCCGGAAAAAGTGTGGGCCGAATTTTTTATCGAAATCCGTCCTCTTTATGTGTGGGAGGTGTTCCGTGCACTCTTATCCGGCAGTGGTCAATGGTCAGGGATCGGTGGTCAGTGGTCAGTGGTCAAGTCCGAGCCGGGCTGTCCCCAGCCCGATGTCTGACCGCCAGCGCACCAACTCCGATTCTCGTCCCGCGCTCCGCACCCCATCACCTGCTCACCCGCTCACTCCCATTCCCCATTCCGCATTCCCCATTCCGCATTCAGCCCACCGCTCATCCCGCACTCCTCACCGCACACTCGGGAATCAGGTGTCAGTGGTCAGTGGGCAGCGCGCAGGCGATGCTCCCATTCCCCATTCCGCATTCCCCATTCCGCATTCAGCCCACGCCTTCACGCTGGTCGAGTTGCTGGTAGTGATTGCCATCATCGGAATTTTGATTGCCCTGTTATTGCCCGCCGTGCAGGCCGCCCGCGAAGCCGCCCGGCGCAGCGAGTGCAAAAATAATTTGAAGCAAATTGGCCTCGCGTGGCAAACCCATTACGATGCGCAGAAGTTCTTCCCTAGCGGCGGCTGGAGCTGGTCGCGAACTGGCGACCCGAATTATGGTTTTGGTGCGAGCCAGCCTGGCGGGTGGGCATATAGTTGCTTACCTTTCATGGAACAACGCCCGTTATGGGAAATGGGTAAAGGCACCGCGGAGGGAAGCGCTCAAAAATTTAATGCCTTGGCACAACAGATGCAAACTTATGTCCCTACGTTTTTATGTCCATCACGGCGCTCTGAACTGACCGCATATCCATTTATCAGTGCAGCTCCCAATAACGAAACGGTTTACAATGCAGGCATCACGCCCGGTAATAGCAATGGTGTAACAAAAGTGGCCCGGTCCGACTACAGCGCGAACTGTGGCGATGCCAATCCAATCAAATTCTATTTTCCTAATGCTTCGAACACTATCATTTCATCGAAATATGGCAATGAAATGAATAATCTTAGTTCGCCAGCAGATACTGCCCCAATGACCATTCCGCCGCCAACCAATTTCCAATGGCCTACCGGCCTTACAAATTCATGCACTGGTGTGTCATTTCAGCGGAGCACGATTCGCAGCAAGGACATTACCGATGGCCTGAGTCACACCTATATGGTGGGAGAAAAGTACTTGGATATCGATCTATACGATTTGGGAACTGACATTGCTGATAATGAATGGGCTTGGGTCGGTTTCGACAATGACATGTACGTTTCTGCCTATCAGCCACCTAAACACGATGCGAAGGGCACCGACGATTATAACTGTTGGGGTGGGGGTCACATTTCGACCTTCAATATGGTCTTCTGTGACGGTTCGGTCCATTCGATTCCCTATAGCATCGATTCGGCAAATCCCAATCCACCTGCCGGCGTGCCTGCCCGTACCAAAGCGGGCATCCACCAATGGCTCGCCAACCGCGCAGATAATCAATCGTTCCAAATCGATTTCTAACTTGCTGACCCAGCCGCCGGCTTGGTTAGAATCCTATTTTTTTCTGCGGCAGGGTGGCCCGGACAAATTGTCCGGGCGGCGAGAGCCGCAAGAGGTCTTCGCTGAAGTTTGCCTTTGCGTTGATGCAACCATTTTCAAGCGGCCTCTTGTCGCTAGCGCGACCCGCCGGGTGGCCCGGACAAATTGTCCGGGCGGCGAGAGCCGCAAGAGGCTTCGAGTTGAAGGTTGCCCTTTCGGTAGCGTAACCATTTTCAAGCGGCCTCTTGTCGCCAGCGCGACCCGGATGCGCTCTCCGCGTATCCGGGCCACCCTACACACAGGGTGGCCCGGACAAATTGTCCGGGCGGCGCAACCGCAAGAGGCTTCGAGTTGAAGGTTGCCCTTTCGGTAGCGTAACCATTTTCAAGCGGCCTCTTGTCGCTGGCGCGACCCGGATGCGCTCCGCATATCCGGGCCACCCGAGAGTTCGGTTAATCACAATCAATCCAGCGGATGGGCACGCCGACCGAGCGGGCTTGCAGGTAGTGTCGAGCAGAACTCCACGGCCAGTCGCAGGGCTTCGAAACCAAGCCCGCGCGCACGGGATTCAAATGGATGTAATCGAGTTTTTCCTCAATCTTTCCACGTGAGTACAGATTGAATCCATAGCTGCGTGGTTGCCAAACTGGTTCGCTCGGCGAAAAACAGGAAGCATAGTGTGCCAGCGATGTGGAAAATAAATCTTTGATGCGCAGACTACTGGTGCGTTTCCATTGCTTTAAGAACTCGCTGAGTTGCCCGTTGGCTTCAAACCATACAATCGCGTGAACATGATTAGGCATAATGACGAAGCCAACACACGAACCGGCCAACCGCCGCAACTGCCCATTGAGTGTACCCAGTACAATTCGTTTCACTCGATCATGGTCTAACAGTCGCCGCCGCTTATAACAGGAAAATGTCAGAAAATGTGCGTGATGCTCGTTGTCGTAAATTCGCCGCTTGGTCATCATAACAGCATAGGTTGCTGGGCATCGGCGACAAGCCGGCATCAGTGAAACTTCAAGGGGTGGCCCGGACAAATTGTCCGGGCGGCGCAACCGCAAGAGGCTTCGAGTTGAAGGTTGCCCTTTCGGTAGCGTAACCATTTTCAAGCGGCCTCTTGTCGCTGGCGCGACCCGGATGCGCTCCGCGTATCCGGGCCACCCTACACACCGGGTGGCCCGGACAAGCTGTCCGGGCGGCGAGAGCCGCAAGAGGCTTCAGGTTGAAGGTTGCCCTTTCGGTAGCGTAACCATTTTCAAGCGGCCTCTTGTCGCTAGCGCGACCCGGATGCGCTCCGCCTATCCGGGCCACCCGGCGAAGCGCCGAAACTCAACACAACCTTAGAGCTTATCGCTTACGAGACTTTGTCGTTTCGTTCTCCAATCTGGCGATCAACAACGAAGGCCGTACGTCCAGCCCCTTGGCGATTCGCAGCAGCACGTCCACCGTGGGCGATTTCTGGTTTAATTCCAGCAAGCTGACGTAGTTGCGAGAAATTTTCGCGCGAAACGCCAATTCTTCCTGCGTCACGCCGGCAGCCAGCCTCACTTTTCGGATTTCTTCGCCAAGCATGAACCCGATGTTAGGATTTCATGGCTTGACCGTCTTCCAACTATAGTTGTAGTAATGATTTAGGCGGTTGGCTGCGCCGACGATGGCTCTCCGTCACGGGCAGGTTGCGCGTCCGCTCGTGCCGAAGTTCATTTCCCGCTTCTTGGTATGCCGGCAAGGTTTCGACGAGATTTTTGATTAGCGCGTTGAAAATTTTCTGGCGCGCAGTACAATCGCCCCTATTAGGCACCGCAATCCGGGGTTGCACATTGACCTTTTGTCAAACGGAGCGGCACCATGCGCGCCAGAAATCGCGAACGCCTGTCCCGGTTTGAACCACTTCAAGACCGCGCCATGCTCTCGGCCAGCGCCATTTGGAACAGCGCCACCGCCACGCTCAGCATCAGCGGCGACGATAGTGGCGATACCATTACCGTGGGTAGCGCTACGTCCGGCAACGTGCAAGTAATCGCTAACGGTTCCGATATCAGCCCCTTGGGCGTGCCGGCCAGCTCCGTCAAGCTCATTGACGCCCAGGGCGGGGCCGGTAACGACACCATCAGCCTGGCCGCGGTGTCGCGCACCAACTTCCCCTTCTTGGAACACGTCACGATCAACGGCAATGGCGGCAACAACACGCTGATTGGCAGCAATTTGAGTGGGCCAGTCCTGACCGATAACTTTCAATTGATTGCGGGCGACGTGAATGGAGATGGGCAGGTCGATGTCCGCGATTTGATTGCATTGATGACGGCCCTTACTAATCGGTCGGCATACCTGGCAAGTTTTCCTCATGGCATGCTGACGGAGTCCGATTTTCTGTACATCGCCGACATTAACCGCGACGGTGCTGTGACGAACACCGACGCGCAGGCTTTGATTGATGTATTGATTTCCGGAACCACCGCGCAGCAATTGTCCGACGATAATATCTCAGGTGGCGCGGATAACGATTGGCTCGACGGCGGAGCCGGCAACGACTACCTCGCGGGCAACGGCGGCAGCAACACGTATAGCTATTCGTGGGTCGATGGAACAAAACAAGGAGACCCGGTCCAACCGCCGCTCGGTAACGACACCATTGATTCCACCGGCAACGACACCCTCGACCTGAGCGCTTTCCACGTCACCGATTACACTCCGCCCAATCTTTCTCAGCTTGGCTCGAACACCATTAGTTCCGTCAGCGCCAGCGCGCTAACCATCACCTTTCAGTCCGGCGTGCCAACGACTCTGGTGAACTCGACCGACTTGGTCGAAGACCCATACCTTGCTTCAATCGACGGCGGTGGCGCAGGAAACGATGAGACGCTTTTGTACGAGCCAAATGAGCCAACACCGACCGGGATAGGCAGAGATAGAGAGGAAGGCACAGCATCCTTAGTCGCTATCAATTCCATTTGTCAGACCGCTGAAGTGTTTAATGACAAACTTTCAGGAGTGTGGGCTATAGCACCAGAAGAGCCAAGTCCTAAGGTAGCATTTCAGGTCGCGACCCCTGGGCTGGGGATAGGCGTTGGTATTGATGCCGAAGGGAACTTCGATGTGGCTTGGAACGATCTCGGTGATGGGCGTATAACGCGATATGATGCATTAGGTCATCAGATCGGGACGACAATTGAGTTTGGGCATGGCATTGAATCGTTTGCAATGCAGGGTGAAAACTTGGACAGCCAGTCGGATGATGATTTCGTTATCGCTTGGACGGAAGAAGATGATAACCTTAATTCACAGGTTTTCGTGCAACGATTCCATGGTGATGGAACACCCATTGACGAGAACCCGCTTCAGGCTAGTACGGGCAATAATTCCCATGGTTCGCCAACAGTGGCCATGAGCCGCGATGGTGATTTCGTTGTTGCCTATGGGAGCAATATAGGCTCACAAGGTGGTATCTGCGCTCGTTATTTCGATGCGACCAAAGGCCAATTCGTGTCTGATAGCGCCCTTGGTAACTCCGAGACCATCATTTTGCCGCCCACCACCTTTGATGACTTAGCAGTCTACGGAGTTAGCAGCCCTACGGTGGCGATTGATTCCAGCGGACGATTTGTCGTGACATGGGTACAAGAAGAAAGCTTTACCAATTTCCAAGTTCTGTCGCAGGCGTTTACGATAGCCGGATCAAACGCGCCAATTCCGGGAAGAATTGTCGACTTAGGTCACCAAGTCGTTATCGCGGATACCTCGGATGGTTCATTACAATCGCCAACCGTTGCGATGAACGATGACCCGACAGGAGAACGCGGGTCGTATTACGTTGTGGCTTGGACGGAACAAGGTGAGACCATTGAGCATGTGATGGCAAGAGCGGTGCCAACTGGCAATCAATTTACGTCGACGTTTGGACCATTTCAGGTTGATCAGCTGCCTTGGTCAGTTGGGGCAGAAGGTTCTCCGATTGCAATGAACAAGCAAGGGAACTTTATTATTGGATTTTATGCTGGTACTTCCTTGCCAGATAGCTATGGAGTAGATGAGGTTACCGGATTAGATTATCAGGCCGGGTCTGATTATCGCACCTTCAGCCCATTTACTGTGAATGTCACTTCCGATCTCCCGTTGATAACCGGCGACACCGACGGAAACCACATTGTCGATTACACCGATTACCGTAACATCGTCGATAATTTTGGGCAGGCCAGCGTTGCTGGCGTCCCCTACGCCAATGTCGATGGCCTGAACGGCATTGACGTGGATGATTATTTCATCCTGCTCGACCATTACGGCGAAACGGACATCAACGTGGATGGTTGACATTGTATTCGTTTCGTGTAAGACCGGCGTGCACATCGGCTGTCAGTGCAAGTCATGAAATTCAAGGGCTGGCACAATTTGCTTCTTGCATCTAAAACAGATGTACACTAACGTGAACGGCTCGGAGCGAATGGGCTCCGCGACCGTTCTTTGGAAATTTAACTTTTCGATTGTTGCTTCGGCACGGCCCGAGGTGCGCGCCCCTCACCCCGACCCTCTCCCGCAAGGGGAGAGGGAGAAATGCGCGCGGCGTCCAGGTGCTGCGTCGAGCAGAATGCTGGGTACAAAGAAGTTCTTCAAGCCAACCGTTTGCCGCGGCGAACTTGATTGGCGAGAGCTAGGGAAGGCGCATTTAATTTGCAAACAGCTTTAATTCGCCAACAATTCGCATTGGCCGACGTAAATGGGAAGCATTCTGTCCCGCCGCCGCTACGGATCGCTCGGAAAACTTCGGGTGAAGCATAGCGCCTGACGCGCAAAAAGAAGCAGTTTTGTCCGGGAATAAAAATTCCCGGACAAATTGCCAAAAATGCCCGCAGCGCGCGCGGCTTGACGGGTTGTGCCCAGCGGCACTAGGATAGCCCACATAAAAGTGGCGGCAATGCGCGCCATTTTTATTTGTGGGGGCTTGTGACAAGATTCACAAAGTCGGGTAATCTGGTCATCGGCCTCGGCAAGGATTCGGAATTGAAAGGCATTCACCCCCATCATCCCGTGCTTCCCGAGAAGGAAAGACGGGGCGTGATATGGTAATTCACTAGGCCTTCTTTCTAAAGAAAAGAAGGAGCTTGCGATGGCGGATTTTCTGCCCATTTTGCTGTTCGTAGTGGTAGCGGCCTTGGTGTCTTGCGCCATGCTGGCCGCGCCCCGTTTGATTGCTCCCCGCAAGCGGACCGCCGTGAAGGAAATGCCATACGAAAGCGGCATGGACCCCATTCACGACACTCGGCGGCGATTTGCCGTGCGGTTTCATTTAGTGGCGATTGCGTTTTTGGTGTTTGACGTGGAATTGTTGTTTTTGTATCCCTGGGCTGTGGCCGTTCGGCATGTCGAGGCAGCCACGGTGATGGCGGCATCGGAAACCACGCCCTCACCCCAGTCCTCGCCCAAAGGAAGAGGGAATATATCGGCGGCGCGCGGCATTGATTTGGCCGTGAGCGATGGTTGGATTTCCTCTCGCGGGCTGGTGTTTGCCGGAGCAATGGTATTCATTCTGCTAGTGGTGCTGGGCTTTGTGTACGACTGGCGGAAAGGGGTTTTTAAGTGGCGGTAGAATTGCCGGAAAATGTGGTCGTTAGCAAGCTCGATGCGCTGGCTAGTTGGTGCCGCAAAAACAGCTTGTGGCCCATGCCGTTTGCCACCGCCTGTTGCGGCATCGAGTTGATGGCTACCGGCGCCAGCAAGCACGACATTGCCCGCTTTGGCGCCGAGGTGTTTCGCTTCAGCCCGCGGCAGTGCGATTTAATGATTGTGGCCGGGCGCGTGGTAATGAAAATGTTGCCTGTGCTGCAGCGCATTTGGCAGCAAATGAACGAGCCCAAGTGGTGCATTTCGATGGGAGCCTGCGCCAGCACCGGCGGCGTATTCGACACGTATAGCGTGGTCCAGGGAGTCGATCGGTTTATTCCCGTCGATATGTATTTACCCGGCTGTCCGCCACGGCCGGAGCAGTTGATTCAAGGGATCATCGATTTGCAGGATAAAATTCAGCGCGAAGGAACCTTGGGAGGCGCCGAATTCCGATTGAAAGCTGCGCAACAGCCGAAGCGCGCTTTGATTGAGTTGCCCGGGCCGCCGCAGATTGACAGCGCGCGCAACCCGGTTGTGTGGAAAAGTGAAGTCCAGCAATAGCGAGCACTGATGTCGAACGATGCTGCCAGCATTGATTTGTTGAAGAACCGCATCGCGGGAATTTCGACCAGCGAGTTTCGCGGGCAAGTGCGCGTGGTAGTTCCGACGGAACACCTTTTTGCGTCGCTGGAGTTTTTGCACGGCGAGCGGGTGTTCGATTTTCTCGTGGACATCACCTGCGTTGACTATTTGAATTACCGCGGGGCGACAGACCGCTTCGGGCTCGTGTATGTACTTACCAATACGGTTACCAATGAACAGCTGATGGTGCGCACTTTTTTGAACGAGCCGGATTTGGCAGTGCCCAGCGTCACCTCGCTGTGGGAGGGGGCCAATTGGATGGAGCGCGAAGTATGGGACATGTTTGGCATTACCTTCGAGGGGCATCCGGACCATCGCCGCATTTTGCTGCCCGAGGAGTTCGCCGCCTTCCCGCTTCGGAAAGATTATCCCTTGCAAGGCCGCGGCGAACGGCATAATTTTCCGGTGCTAACCCGCGATAGTGCATGAAGCAGCAGCAAAATATGCCGCGAATAAACGCGAATGAGGCAGCAGATGAAATTGGATAGTTCACAAGTGAATTCGGCTAAGGATGGTGTTTGGTTGTATTGGCACGCGGAAACGATAGTTTGTTTTGATTTGCGTTCATTCGCGTTCATTTGCGGCTAATATATTCCCTGCCATGCCCCTTGCATCTGTCGAAAGTCGCGATTTGGCCCATGACGAACCGCAGGATTACCTGTGGACGCTCAACTTCGGCCCGCAGCATCCAGCCACGCACACGACATTACGGCTGGTGCTGAAACTGGATGGCGAACGAGTGATCGACGCCATGCCCGACATCGGCTATTTGCACTCGGGTTTTGAAAAGCTGGGCGAGCATTTGAACTACAACCAGTATGTCACGATTACCGATCGGATGAATTACATTTCGCCGATGACCAACAACGTGGCCTGGCACGGTGCTGTGGAAAAATTGCTGGGTTTGAAGCTGACACCGCGGTGCCAATACATTCGCATTATTATTTCCGAGCTGTCGCGGATCAGCGATCATTTGCTGTGCAACGGCGCCGCCGGGCTCGATACCGGCGCGTTCACGTACTTTTTGTACGCGTTTTACCAGCGCGAAGTACTGTACGACATTTTCGAAACGCTGTGCGGGGCCCGCTTCACCAACAGTTACACGCGGGTCGGCGGACTAATGTACGACATGACACCGCTGGTGGTGGAAAAAATCCGTGCCTTTTGCAAAAACTTTCCGAAAACGCTGCACGACATGGAGCGGCTGTTGGATCGCAATAAAATTTTTGTCGACCGCACCAAAGGCGTGGGCGTGCTGACGAAAGCGGAAGCAATCAACCGCAGTTGCAGCGGGCCGGTCGCCCGGGCCAGCGGCGTGACGCGCGATTTGCGCAAGGACGACCCGCATTTGCCGTACAGCGATTTTAATTTTCAAGTCTGTTGTGCTACGGCGGGCGATTGCTACACCCGATATTTGGTCCGCATGCAGGAAATGTGGGAAAGCTTGAAGATTGTCGAGCAAGCCATTGAAAAATTGCCCGGCGGCCCGGTGAATGTGGGCATCGACCAACGCACGGCGTTTCCCGACAAGCGCTGGGTGTATTCGACCATTGAGGGAACCATTTCGCACTTCGAATTGCAAATGAGCAACCGCGGTTTTGAAGTGCCGCACGAGGAAATTTACGCGGCGATTGAAGCGCCCAACGGAGAGCTGGGCTTTTACATTGTCGGCGACGGAACGGAAACGGCGTATCGTGCCCGATGCCGGCCGCCGTCCTTCATTCACTTCGCTGTGTTTCCGCACTTAATTCGCGGACACACCCTGAGCGATATTGTGGCCGTGCTAGGAAGTTTGAACATTATTGCGGCGGAACTGGACCGATAGGAGAAATCAAATGGGGAATGGCGAATGGGGAATGGGGAATAGCGGCGGAAAAACAACTTCCGTCATTTCCGATTCCGCACTCCCCATTCCACATTTTCAAACATGATCGCTAATGAGCGCGTACTCACCGACGAAATGATCGCCGAAATCAAGGCGCTGTTTCCGCGCTATCCGACCAAGCAGGCGGTGACGCTGCCGGCATTGCACATTGTCAACGAGCGGCTGCGCTATGTGCCACTGGAAGCCGTGGTCGAAATTGCCGGGCTGTTGGAACTTGCGCCGGCCGAAGTGCAAGACACGCTGTCGTTTTACGGCATGTTCAAGCAGGCTGGGCCGCATGGCAAAGTGCGGGCGTGGGTGTGCCGTTCGGTTAGTTGTGCCTTGCGCGGAGCCGACGAATTGTTGGAGCATATGTGCCACACCGCCGGATTGAAGCCCGGCGAAACTACCGCCGACGGAGCGCTAACCATCGAATTCGCCGAATGCCTAGGCGCTTGCGAATACGCCCCGTGCATGCTGGCGAATAAAACACTGCATAAAGATTTAACGGCAGGAAAAGCAGACAAGTTTTTGAAAGAAGTGGCTGGAAAGTGAATGTCGAATGTCTAATGTCGAAAGAATGACGAAATTCGAATGACCGTCACCAAATCCGAACCCGTTTTGCTCGCGCAAGTCGGCAAGCCCGAAAGTTGGACGCTGCGCGCGTATGAAGCCGCTGGCGGCTATACCGGTTTGCGTAAAGTGTTCAAGGAAATGTCGCCGGAGCAGACCACCGAAATGGTTAAAGCCAGCGGTTTGCGCGGCCGGGGCGGGGCAGGGTTTCCCACCGGTTTGAAGTGGACATTTCTGCCGAAGAATCATCCCGGCCCGATTTACATGTGCATCAATGCGGATGAAAGCGAGCCGGGCACGTTCAATAACCGCATTTTAATGGAAGATGACCCGCACCAGGTGATCGAAGGGATCATCATCTCTTGTTATGCCACGCGGGCGACCACGGCGTATTTGTATTTGCGGTACGAATATCCGCTGTGCTGGGACCGGCTGCAGAGCGCCATTGACGAGTGCTACGCCAAAAACTTGCTGGGCAAAAATATTTTGGGGAGCGAATTCTCGCTCGATATTTTTCTGCATCGCGGGGCGGCGGCGTACATTTGTGGCGAAGAGACGGGGCTCATCGAAAGCTTGGAAGGCAAGCGGGCTTGGCCGCGCATCAAGCCGCCGTTTCCGGCTGTAGAAGGGGCATTTCGCAAGCCGACGGTGGTCAACAACATTGAAACCGTTGCCTGCATCACGCACATTGCCGCGCGGGGGGTGGAATGGTTCAAGTCGATGGGGGTGCCGCCGGATTCGAAAAATCCGCGCGACGCAGGCAGCTATGGGCCCAAGCTGTATTGTCTGAGTGGGCATGTGAATAAGCCGGGATGTTACGAAGCGCCACTGGGCATTACGTGCCGGGAACTCATTGATGAATTCGGCGACGGCGTATGGAAAAATCGCAAAGGCAAAGCAGCCATTCCCGGCGGCATCAGCATGGGGCTGCTGACGGAGCCGGAGTTTGACACGAAGCTCGATTTCAACGAGCTGGGCAAAGTCGGCTGCTTGGGGCTGGGGACGGCGGCGGTCGTGGTGATGGATGAGACCACGTCGATGGTCGATTTTTTGCACAACAGTTGCCGCTTCTTCCAGCACGAAAGCTGCGGCCAATGCACGCCGTGCCGGGAAGGAACCGGCTGGGCGCTGCGAATGCTCAATCGCATTAAAGCCGGTAAAGGGCGCATTAAAGATTTAGATTTGCTGCTAGAAATTGGCGATTCCATCGGAATTATTCCCGGCACCACGATTTGCGGCCTGGCTGATGGGGCGGCGTGGCCCATTAAAAATGCCATCCGCAAATTCCGCGGCGAATTTGAAGATTACATCAAACGCACCAACCCTGGCGGTTACGCCGTGACCGAGCCGGTGCCGGCATTGCAAATTGTCGGAGCACATTGAGTCCAATCATTAGGTAAGCAATCGAATGGCCATTGTTATTGTTGACGGGCAACAAATTGAACTGAGTGAGCACGAGCGGCTGAACGGCATTCAGGCGGCTGAGCGCGTGGGCGTCAACATTCCGCACTATTGCTGGCACGCTGGCTTAACGGTAGTGGCCAGTTGTCGCATGTGCCTAGTGGAAACCGGCACGCGCAATGCAGAAACCGGCGCCATCACCATGGTTCCCAAGCTGATGCCGGCCTGCCAAACACCGGCCAAAGATGGCACGGTGTTCGTGACCAACAGCGAGGCCGTGAAAAAAGCCCGAGCGCAGGTGGAAGAGGCCTTGCTGATCGATCATCCCATCGATTGCCCGATTTGCGACAAAGCCGGTGAATGTCATTTGCAGGACTATCACTTCGAGCATGGCCAGGCGGAGCGTCGGGCCGACATTCGGCCATTCACCAGCGCCACTCGCGACATGGGCGATACCGTCAAATTGTTTGTCGATCGTTGCGTGATGTGCAGCCGCTGCGTGCGGTTTTGCCGCGAAATTACCGGTACTAGCGAGCTGCTGGTCATCAATCGCGGCAGCGCCGAGGAAATTGACGTCTTCCCTGGTTACCCGCTGGCGAACAAACTTTCCGGCTGCGTGGTCGATTTGTGTCCTGTCGGCGCGCTGGGGGACAAAGATTTTCTGTACAAGCAGCGCGTCTGGTTCATGCGGCGGCATTTGGGTGTGTGTGCCGGCTGTTCCACCGGTTGCACCATTCGCATCGATGAAAATCAAGACACAGTGTACCGCCTGACGCCGCAGGAAAACCCGTTCATCAACAAATGGTGGATGTGCGACGAAGGGCGCTACGGTTACAAGCATTTGCATTCGCCGGAGCGAAAGATTGAACCGCGGCGGCATGTGGCCGACCGTGAATTTGAAAACGTCGATTGGTCGCAGTTGCCGCGCGAACTGGCCGCGGTACTAGAAAAAGTCTGTAGCGGTGGTCGGCTGGCGGCAGTGGTGTCGCCGCATTTGACGGTGGAAGAAGCATATTTATTGTGCAAGCTGGCCCGATCAATCGATTCGCAGGCCGTGCTCGCGCTGGGGCCTATAGTGGCGGTGGGCGAAGATGAATCGTTCCCCGGCAAGTTCACCATCCACGCGGAAAAATGCCCCAACCGCAAAGGCGTGGAAGAGATGTTGGCCCATTTTTGCGACGGAAAAATCAAATCGTTCGACGAGCTACTGGAAGATCTGAGTGCTCAGCACCCTCATCCTAGCCCTCTCCCAGAGGGAGAAATGCAAATCAAAGCCGCCTGGGTCAGTGGAGGCTATTCGCAAGGAAATTGGTGCGACGAGAACGCAGCCGCGCCATTTGCGGCGCTGGATTTACTCGTCGTGCAAGATATGTTCGAATCGCCGCTGTGGAAGGTGGCGACCTATCAATTGCCTGGCGCAGGTTTTGCTGAACGGGCCGGATCGTACGTGAATTTTGCTCATCGTCTGCAATCATTCACCTGGGCCATTCGTCCGCCGGCCGGCGTATGGGTGGAAGGGCAATTGTATTGGCAGATGCTGGGCATGCGTGGGCTGTACAACCCACGGAAAGTGTTAGGTGAAGTGGCCGCTGAAATGATTGCCTTTAGCGCGGCCGCGGATGAAATTCCGTTGGTGGGAATTGACTTACGGGTGAATCAGTTGGCCGGGGCGACGGTGTGACGATTGTTTCGTGCTAAGCCGCTAGCGACTCAGCCTTGGGGATTGGCAATTCATCTGCTCATTTATTGGTTTTATCATTTTTACACGCATGTCGCTGGCTACAATCATCACGCTTGTGAAAATTCTGCTGCTGGTCGGCGGGCTGCTGACCGCGGCGGCATATCTGGTGCTATTGGAGCGGTGGATGGCCGCCTGGGTGCAGGACCGCCGGGGGCCGAACCGCGTGGGCATTCCGCTGACAAACATCAAAATGTTCGGGTTGGGTCAGCCACTGGCCGATGGTTTGAAGTTCATTTTCAAAGAAGAGTTTACGCCCAGTCACGTCGATAAGAGTTTGTTTCGCTTAGCGCCGATTGTGATTATGACGGCGGCGGTCGCCATTTTTGCGGCCATTCCCTTTGGCAGCGTGCTGCCGCCTTTGGGAATTAACGGCATTCAGGATCCTATTCCGCTTTTGGTGGCGCCGGGGCTGGATGTGGGGATGGTTTACATTTTCGCCCTGTCGAGCATTGCCGTATATGGCGTGATTTTGGGGGGCTGGGCCAGCAACAATAAATACAGTTTTTTAGGCGCGCTGCGGTCGAGCGCGCAGCTCATCTCATACGAAATTCCGCTGGGGTTGGGATTGCTGGGCGTGGTGCTGCTGTGCGGCACGTTGAAGTTGGATTCCATCATTGCCCAACAAGCCAGCACTGGTGTGTGGAATGTGTTTTTGCAGCCGCTAGGCTTCTTCGTGTTTGTGGTGGCGGCCACGGCCGAAGCAGCGCGGCTGCCGTTCGATTTGCCCGAGGCGGAGCAGGAACTGATCGGCGGTTATCACACCGAGTATTCTGGCATGAAGTTGCTGTTGTATTTGATCGCCGAATTTCTGCACATGATTACGGCCGCCTTTTTGATCGTCATTTTGTTTTTGGGAGGCTGGCACTTTTGGGGTTTAACCGGATCGGGCAACGAAATTACTTGGCCGATCGCCATTTTGCGAATTGTGGTGCTGGCCGCGAAAATTCTGGCCGTGATCTTGCTGTTCATGATTGTGCGCTGGAGCTGGCCCCGGTTCCGGTTTGACCAACTGATGTCGCTGGCCTGGAAGGTGATGGTGCCGTTGGGGCTGGTGAATTTGGTTGTCACCGCGGTGCTAGTGGAGTATGGCAGGCCTATCGCTCAGGCCGTGGGATTCAACAGTGTGTGGGTCACCATCATTTTGAGTTGGGGCATCACGTTGGTAGCCTGGGTGGTGGCGGGTTTGCTCGCGCCCTTGTCGACTGACAATACTCCCCGGCCGACTGCATTGCCCTTTGATGCGGAAAGCGAGTTGGGCCATGAAGCCTGAAGATCCGGCCATTAAATGGGTAGAAGAACCACCGCTGGGTTTGGCCGGACGGATGTATTTGCCGTTGTTTGTGCAGGGGTTGTCGACGACGGTGAAGCATTTGTTCAGCCCGAAGGTCACGGTCAGTTTTCCCGAGCAGCGACCGAAAATAGGCAATCCGCTAATTTACCGCGGCGTCCACCGGCTAAACAAAGATAGCGAAGGCCGGGTGAAATGCGTGGCCTGTTTTTTGTGCTCCACCGCTTGTCCGGCGCATTGCATTGACATTGTCGCCGCGCCCAGCCCGTGGCCCGACCGGGAGAAATACTGCGAGAGCTTCACGATCGACGAATTACGGTGTATTTTCTGCGGCATGTGCGAAGAAGCTTGCCCAGTGGACGCGATCGAGTTGACCAGCCTGTTAGACCTTACGGGCCGCAGCCGTGAGGAAATGGTGTTCGACAAAGAAAAACTGCTCAGCGTGTACGACATCACGAAGGATGCCGAGCCGATGAAATCGATCGCGCTGGGAGGCACCGTATGACAGGGTTGGTCGGACTGTTGCCTCATGGTTTTTTACTGGCAGCCGATGCGGCTGAACCAGCGGCGCCGACGGGGTTGAATCGATTCATTGCGCCGCTATTGCAATTCCATCCGCTGGCTTGGGGCGTGATTTTGGGCGGATTGGCGCTGTGGTTGATGTTGCCGCGCGGAAATGCCAAAGGCCGGGCGCTGGGCGCGGTGTTGGGAATTGCCGCACTGGGTTTGTTCAGTTCTCGGTTGTTGCCGCTGGGCCTGTGGAGCAGCAACGTCGTGTTTTGGATTCTCAGTGCCGTGACCATTGTGGCGGCAGCCTGCACGGTGACCTTTCGCAGTCCGGTGTACTGCGCGGTGTGGTTTGCGATGACGCTGACGGGCACGGCCGGCATTTTCATGGTGCAAGGGGCCCAATTTTTAGGCGTGGCCACCATTGTGGTTTACGCCGGGGCGATTTTGGTGACGTTTTTGTTCGTGCTGATGTTGGCCAGCCCCAAGGGAAATGCGTATTACGATCGAGTGAGCTGGGAAGCCTTGCTGGCCGCTGCCGCCGGAACCGTGTTATTGGCGATTCTGTCGATTACCATTGGCAAGCTCGGCCTGAATCAAATTCAAGTAACCGACACGGCGGCGCTGCAGCAAAACGTGTTGGTGCCCGATCATGTGGCCCGGCTGGGGGCGGAATTGTTCGGCCGGCATTTGATTGCTGTGGAAGTGGCCGGCACGCTGCTATTGGTGGCACTGGTCGGGGCCACAGCGATTGTCAGCGCTCAGCGGCGGGAAGATTCGCAGCCAGGTTCGCAGGCTGAGACGCCCTCGTCGCATTCACGCGCCCCGGCGGATCGTGCAGGCAGCGCGAAGCATTTGCAGGAGGCAGCGCGATGAACGAAGCCGCTCTGCTGCAAAATTCGTTGTTGGTGGGCGCCGCTCTGTTTTGTATTGGGCTGGTGGGTTTTTTGAGCCGGCGGAATATGATCGTCATGTTTTTGTGCGCCGAGATGATGTTGCAAGGCGTATCGGTGAGTCTCGTGGCTTGGGGCCGCTGGCACAACAATTGGGATGGCCAAGTGCTCGTCATTTTCATTCTCACCGTGGCCGCCTGCGAAGCGGCTGTGGCCTTGGCGCTAGTGCTCATGCTGTTTCAGCGCCGCGACAATTTGGATATTGCCGCCTGGGACGAACTGCGGGAAAGCAACTTGTCAGCCTATGTGGATCACGAATTACCGGCTATAGCCGAGCCCAGACCCCATTGGCCACACCTGACACCAGCCGGTTTGGAACCGAAGGTGGACGAAGAAGAAATCACGCATCGGAACCACGTGTGACAGATTGCTCCCGGTTTATGACCGGCAGCAGAATCGATCATTGCAAAATCGCAAACGATGGATACTTTATTAATTTCGATTCCGGCTTTGCCGCTGGCGGCGTTTTTGCTGCTGGCGTTTTTCGGCCGTGGCTTTGGGCGGCTGAGCCACTGGCCGGTGGTGCTGGCCTTTGCCGGTTCGTTCGCGCTTAGCTTGCCGTTGTTGTTTAGCGTTCAAGCGCAATCGAGCGAATCGCTCAACGGCGGGCAGGGGCACATTGGTTACGAGCACGTTTATACGCTCTGGACCTGGGCCGATGTGAACAACGCCTACACGCCACGGCCAGCGATGGCGAATTCGTCTTCGGTGCCTGTCGTTACGGAAGCACCGCACAATTTCACGATCGACGTCACGCTGCGGGCCGATCCACTCACCTGTTTCATGCTGTGCATGGTGACGTTTATTTCCACGCTGGTGGCGATTTACGCCAGCGGCTACATGCACGGCGATCCAGGCTATCCGCGGTTTTTCTGTTACATCGCACTGTTTGTGTTCTCGATGACCATGCTGGTTTCGGTCAGCAACTTTTTGCTACTGTACACCTTTTGGGAAGCAGTTGGGTTGTGCAGTTATTTGCTGGTCGGATTTTGGTATGAAAAGCCGGCGGCAGCGGCTGCGGGAATGAAGGCCTTCCTGGTAAACCGCGTGGGCGATTTTGGCTTTGCGATTGGTATTTTTCTAATTTGGACCACTTACGGCACGCTGAATTTTCACGATACGCAAATCACCGCTGTGGATGGCGCGGTGCAACAAGTGGCCGGAGTGCTGGGTCAAACTCGGCTGGCAAATCCGGCGATGTTTGCCACCGGCGGCGTTGCGGTGGCGATTTGCCTGCTACTGATGGCCGGCGCCTGCGGCAAAAGCGCGCAGTTTCCGCTACATGTGTGGTTACCCGACGCCATGGAAGGCCCCACGCCGGTGAGCGCGCTGATTCACGCCGCCACAATGGTCACGGCCGGTGTGTACATGGTTGCACGTTGCACGCCGCTCTTCTTGGCGTCGGCCAGCACGCCGTGGTTTACCATCGGCGGTTCGCCGGTGACTGCGCAGATGGTTGTCGCCACCATTGGAGGTTTTACGGCGATTTTGGCTGGCACCATTGCGATCACCCAAAACGATTTGAAGCGCGTGCTGGCATATTCCACAATTAGCCAGCTTGGCTACATGTTTCTGAGTTTAGGAACGGGATCGCTGCTGGGCATTGTGGCGGGCATGTTCCACCTGTTCACGCATGCATTTTTTAAGGCCTTGTTGTTTTTGGGCGCGGGCAGCGTGATGCACACCATGGGGGGCGTGATCGATATGCGTCGCTTCGGTGGGTTACGGCGGCTGATGCCTATCACTTGCGGAACGTTTCTGATTGGCTGCCTGGCGCTAGCGGGGTTGTTTCCGTTTTCTGGATTTTGGAGTAAGGATGAAATTTTGGGGGCCGTGCATGATAAATCTCTGCACAGCGAAGGCTTCGCTCACGGCCTGTACGGCGCCCTGTATTGGGTGGGCGTGTTCACCGCCGGGCTGACCGCGTTTTACACGTTCCGAGCTTTCTTTAGCACGTTTTATGGCGAAGAAAGAATTCCGCACGAGGCGGGTCATCATGCGCACGAATCGCCGCGCGCGATGACCGTGCCGCTGTTAATTTTGGCTGTCCCGGCGGCATTGATCGGCGGATATTACGGTCTGACGCACGGCATTCTGGAGTTTTTGAAACTCACGCCGTCGCTGGCCTATCAAACCATCGCGAAAACCGCAGAGCAACCGAAATTGGAGTTCGGAATATCGGCGCTGAGCACGGGCGTTGTAATTATTGGCATCAGCTTGGCCGCCTATTTGTATCTGGGCGGTCGCTCGCAGGCGGAATGGCTGGGCCGGCTGTTGCGGCCGTTGTATGTGTTATCGTACGGCAAGTTCTTCATCGATCAAATTTATCAAGTGCTTATCGTGTGGCCGTTGCGGATTCTGGCGTCAATCAGCTATTGGGTAGATTGTTACGTGATCGACGCCCTCGTGAATTTTGTGGGAGCCATTCCGGCCGTGTGTGGTTCCATGCTGCGGTCGCTTCAAAATGGGATGGTGCAGTTTTATGCGCTGGCCATGATGTTAGGCCTGCTGGTGCTGATTGGAGCGCTTGTTTTGTGGCCGGGATGAGTGATGAGGTGAGCACGTGATGGGGTGAGGCGGTGGTGGTGCGGCAAGGTTTGAGCGATTTTTTATGCACAACATTTTACTATCGACGATTTTGCTGCCCGCCTGCGGCGCTTTGGTGGCGTGGCTATTTGCTGCGCAGGGCAAAGCGACGGTACGGCTCATCGCGCTGATCACCGCCGGTATTACCTTGGCGCTGGCCGCGCATTTGTGCGTGCAGTATTGGTTCGATCAAGGCCTGCAGGGCAATTATGCAGTCCGTGAGTTTAACTGGCTGGGTGAAGCGGCGAAAATTCATTTCGCGTTTGGCTTGGACGGGCTCAGTGTGTGGATGTTCGGCCTGTCGGCCTTACTTACGTTTACCGCAGTGTTGGTGAGCTGGGAAGCGGTAAAAGATCGGCCAGCCGGCTTTTACGCTTTATTGTTGCTGTTGGAATGCGGCATGATCGGCGTGTTTTCAGCTCGGGATATTGTTTTGTTTTATGTGTTTTTCGAGTTCACGCTCATCCCACTGTATTTTCTAATCGGTATTTGGGGCCACGAAGAGCGTCGCTACGCCGCCAATAAGTTTTTTCTGTTTACGTTCACGGGTAGCGTGATCGCGCTGTTGGGGTTGATCGGCATTGTGCTGTGGGCATACAGCGCTTCGAACGAGCTGACATTTTCCATTCCGCAACTGCATGAAATTTTGGGACAACATCCCATCCCCATGGACGCGGCGCATGGTCACTTGCAGTTGCTTATATTTTTGGCGTTGGTAGCCGGCTTTGCCGTGAAAGTGCCGCTGGTGCCGTTGCACACCTGGCTGCCCTTGGCGCACACTCAAGCGCCCACGGGGGGCAGCATCGATTTGGCCGGAATTTTGTTGAAGTTGGGCACGTACGGCATTTTGCGGTTCTGTTTGCCGATGCTGCCCGACGCCACGGCCATGTGCATGCCCTGGATTTTATGGCTGGCCGTAATCGGCATTATTTATGGCGCCTTGGTGTCGCTGGTGCAGGCAGATTTGAAAAAGCTCGTGGCTTATAGCAGTGTGAGCCACATGGGGTTTGTGATCCTGGGCTTTTTTGCGCTCAACCAATTGAGTTTGCAAGGCGGCATTTTGCAGATGATTAACCACGGGCTATCGAGCGCCGGTCTGTTCGCGGTGGTCGGGATGATTTACGAGCGTTACCATACTCGGCAAATTAGCGAGTTGGGTGGATTAGCCAAGCGCACGCCGATCTTGGCCGCGTTTATGTTGATCTTCACGATGTCGAGCATCGGTTTGCCGGGGCTCAACGGTTTTGTGGGCGAGTTCATGATTCTGTTGGGGATGTTTCAGCGGGCTTGGACGGATGCCCCCGGCCCGCTTGGTCCGCAATTGATTGTGATTGCCGTGCTGGCTGTCAGCGGCGTGGTGTTGGGTGCGTGGTACATGCTGTGGATGATGCGGCGGGTGTTTTTTGGTCCATTGCATGAAGGGCATCTGTCGCAGGCCGATGCGGAGCAAATTCACGACCTGCGGCTGTACGAAATTTTGGCTTTGGCGCCGTTGGCGGTGTTCATCGTGTGGATTGGCCTGTACCCCAAATTATTTTTGAAGCCGATTGCGCCTGCGGCGGACGAAATCATCGCTCGCACCAGCCAGCCGCTGGAAAATTATTACGCCCAAAAGCCTCAACTGGTGAAAAAAGGCGTCGCTAAGCCACAAGCAGAGTTGCGGCCGGTCTCTGTCAGTAGGAACGAGAATTAATCCGATGACCGATTCCACGACCATTTATTTGCTGTTGCCGGAGATCATTTTGATCGCCGCGGCCACGTTGTTGTGCGTGGTAGGCGCGTTTCGGCCGCTGCGTGCTATGGCCAGTTTGATGGCATTTGGGGCGATCGTCATCGCGGCAGTGGTGCTGGGAGCACAAGATGGTGAACTAAAGCTGTTTTCCGGTACGGCTCCCTTTGCTTCGGCCAGTGGTCCGCTGGCAGTCGATTTGTTTGGCCACACGGTGCGCTGGGCGATTTTGGCGGTGGGCGTGGTGCTGGTGTTGATCACTGCTCGTCCGCAGCCTACTCAACAACGTGCTGAGGAAACGGCATCTATTTTGTTGATGTTGGCCGGTTTGATGATTGCCGCCGCCGCCAACGAGTTGATTTTGCTTTTCGTGGGATTGGAGTTGGTTTCGATCCCCACGTACATCGTGCTGTATGTAGGCCGGAACGACAGCCGCGGCCAGGAAGCGGCCTCGAAATACTTTTTTCTCAGCATCCTTTCCTCCGCCGTGTTGTTGTATGGGTTCAGCTTTTTATATGGCGTGGCCGGATCCACCCGGCTGGAGAAAATTGCGGCAGTTGTATCTGCGGGAGTTGGTGGTACAGCCGATGGTGGATTCAACGAAGCACTGGTGCCTGTGGCTCTGCTATTGATGTTCGCCGGGCTGGCGTTTCGCTTGGCGGTGGTGCCGTTTCATTTTTATGCGCCGGACGTTTACCAAGGCACCAGCAACGCCAACGCCGGGCTACTTTCCACGCTGCCGAAAATTGCGGGTTTAGCTGTTTTGGCTCGAATTCTGCTGACCGCACTGCCGGGTTGGGAGTCGCTCGGTTGGAAAGTGGCGCTAGTCGTGTCGGTTCTTACCATGAGTTTAGGCAACGTGTTGGCGCTCTGGCAGAATAATATTCGGCGGATGCTGGCGTATTCGTCGATTGCCCATGCTGGATATTTGCTGATTGGGGTAGCTGTGGCGCTGGCGATGCGAACCACGAAGACAGGCATCGCGGCAGGCGGATTTCTCTCCAACACCGCGGGCCTTAATGGCTTGGGGGCCGCGATGTTCTACTTGGCGGTGTACATGATTGCTACGCTGGGTGCCTTTGCAGCACTGGTTTATTTGAGCCGCGAACGGAAGCAGGTGAATTCGCTGGACGATATTGCCGGATTGAATCGCACGCATCCAGTGGTGGCACTGGCGATGGTCGTGTTCATGTTTAGTCTGGCAGGCGTGCCGCTATTTGCCGGCTTTTGGGGAAAGTTTTCGTTGTTATATAGCGCGCTGACACTGGACGAATTTTCCGCGCAAGGAGCCATTTGGCTGCGGCCGTGGTTTGTTGGGCTGGCGTTGGTGGCGGTGTTGAATGCGGCGATCGGAGCGGCCTATTATTTGCGGGTGATTGGCGCAATGTACTTCCGCGGCGCGGAGCAAAAAGTTGCCGTAGCGCAGCGCGGCTTGGGTCCGGCCGCGGCCATGGGTATTTGCATGGTGCTGGTGATCGGCATTGGCCTACTGCCGGGCCGGGTGCTCGATTGCGCCATCCGGGCTGGACAAGCGATTGGCCAACCGGCCATGGCTCACACGGCGGTAGATCGCCTTCGCAACGACTTGCAAACAACCTCTTTCCCGGTCGCCGAAAACCTTTCGCCTTGAAATTCCCATTCCGGCAACGTGACTTTGCATAAAGATCTGTCGCACAAAGAAAAACCGCCGCGCCAGGTCTGCCCCAGGCCCAGCGTGGCGGTATGCGTCATACGCGCCAGCAATTCCTCGTCGCGCCAGACGAGTTCGCAGAGTTAAGCCGCGGGATACTGTGGCATGCCGCTCTGGCTGCGGGAGGAAATCCCACCAGAAACGGACCCGGAAGCCAAGCCTCTACAAATGGAATCGATGGTTGACCAGATTAAGCTACCCGTTGGCGGCGACAAGCAGTTGTCACCATAGGATAAAATAGTTGTAAGGCCTTTCCGTCAGTTTTGTTCTCGCCGCCACTCCCCACGTTTCAATCCGTAGGTTCATCTCGATGTCCGGCCGCACTTCCAGCCACGAATTGCTCCGGTTGTTCGCCGAAGTAAGCGAACCCTTATATTTGCTGGATGAGCAGCGCCGCATTGTATTTGCGAACCAAGCCGCCTGCGATTGGCTGGAGGTGGTTGCAGGTGATGTATTGGGCCGAGTGTGCCGATACCAATCGGGCGATGCGAATCCACCCGCGGCGCTTGTCGATTCCTTGTGTCCACCGCCGGAGGCATTTCATGGGCAAAAGAGCACCGGCACAATTTGCCGGCAAACCGTCGCAGGACGCCTTGAACAGCGGCGGGCAGATTTTATCCCCCTGGCCGGAGAAGGTGAGCGATGGGTTGGCGTACTGGTGATTGTTCGCGACGGAGCTTTGTCGACCGACGACCAATCTTCGGACGAAGTGCAACAGAGAGACGGGCACGAATCGCGCCGGTTGCACGATTCGATCCGACGGTTTCGCAGTGAAACAGCCCGTTGGCATCATGCGGAACGGTTGGTTGGTCAAAGTCCGGCTATGGTTCGGGTGCGCGAACAAATTAAATTGGCCAGCAGTGGAAAGGGAACCGTGTTGATCGTTGGCTCGCCTGGCATTGGTCGACAGCACGTAGCACGGGCTATCCATGCCGCCACAGCTCAGCAGCATCCGAATTTATGCGACCAGGGCACTGGCCAGGACGAGAGTGTTACGGATTCAAAGGCCGAAAATCCGTTGGGGGCGTTTGTTCCAGTTTCTTGTTCCGTGTTGCCGCCGGAGTTGCTCTGGTCAACCGTCGCTGCTTTAAGCAACCGCTGCCGACGGGCATTGAGCGGCCCGGTTTCAACGTTATTGTTGGCCGATGTTGATCAATTAGCGCCCGAAATTCAGCCGGAGTTTAATCGCTGGTTCGCTGAAGTTCCGCCGAATTTACGGGTTATTTCGACATCACGGGAGTTGTTGGAATCAGTTTCAGAGCGGGGAAACTTACGTGCTGATTTGGCCCAGCGGCTAAGCACGCTGGTTATCCAATTGCCGCCGCTGGCTGATCGGCGCGAAGATATTCCGCTGTTGGCGCAAATGTTTTTGGAAGATTTGAATGCTCAAGGGGGCAAGCAACTGCGCGGCTTCAAGCTGGAAGCGATGGATCGTCTGGTGTTATACGATTGGCCCCGCCAGGCAGACGAATTGGCCACGATCACCCGCCAGGCCTTTGCCCAAGCGGAAGGTTTTGAAATAACACCCGGCGACTTGCCCAAGCAATTGCGATTAGCGGCTGAAGCGGTGCGTTTCTCGCGTCAGTCGCCGGAATCGATCGACTTGGAAAAATTTATGGCCCGAGTAGAAAGCGAATTGATCGATCGGGCCCTGCGACAGGCAAAGGGAAACAAAAGCCAGGCTGCCCGATTGCTGGGGATGACCCGGCCGCGCTTGTACCGTCGGATGGAGCAGTTGGGATTGGATGTCGGCGAGGAGGATGCGTCGCCATGAACCGAATGCCATTCATCATTTGCGAAACGACGGGCGATTGGGCCGCGATTCTTGGCCCCTTGTTGCCGCCAAGCATTTCACTGATTGAAACGCGTCGCCTGGACGAAGTGTGGGAGCGGTTGCAGGGCGCAACGGCAGCCATTGTGGCCCTGGAGCTAACGCTGGAACGGGCAGACGAAATTCAAGCGGCCTTGAGGCGTTTAGGTGATGAGTTTCCGCAAACCGTGCCGATGGTGTTTTCAACACGAAGCCTGGCGGCGTGGGAGGAAGTTGTCCGGGAAGCGGGCGCGGTTCACTTTGTTTCTTCCACACGTCGAATCGGCGAAGTGGTTGATCTTGTCCGACGCCGAGCTGCTTCTGCAATCGGCGAAGCTTTGCACGGTAATGAGGCACCCTCGCTGGAAGATCAAATTCTTGGCAGCCTGCCCTGGGGCGACTGATTGTGCTGTGCAGTTTACAGAATTGCTAAAAAATCTTGAAATTGGCAGGGGTTGCCAGCATTAGGATGCATGAGTTCCAATACATGCAACCATTTAAATTGAGGTTTTCGCATGTCCGTTGGCCCCATCGACCAAACCGCCGTGATGGCGGTTCTCAATGAATTTAAAGATCCCGAGACGGGCCGCAGCGTTGTTCAAATGGAGCAGGTGCGCGAGGTACAACTCAACGGAGAAACGCTATCGCTGACACTGGGCCTCACAACGCATTCCGCGCCGCTATGGCAGGAAACGAAAGCCGCTCTGGAAGAGTTGCTGCGCAGCCGTTTTCCACAATTGAAGGCCGTGAGCGTGAAGCTGGCGGTTCATGTACGCCCTCCGCAAAAATTGGGGAGCATCGGCCTGGCAGCGAAAAGTGTTATTGCCGTTGGTTCGGGCAAGGGAGGCGTCGGAAAGAGTACGATTGCCGCCAGCTTGGCCTTGGGATTAGCCCGCAGCGGCTGCCAAGTCGGACTGCTCGATGCCGACGTGTATGGTCCCAGCATTCCGCATATATTGGGTTTGCAAGGTCAGCCGGAACGCGCCGGCGAAAATAAAATCAAGGCCTTTGAAGTTGCGGGGATGAAAGTCATTTCGATGGGTTTCTTCGTGCCGGCCGGCGAGGCAGTGGTATGGCGCGGCCCGATGTTGCATGGAGCCATTACGCAGTTGCTGCGAGACACAGCCTGGGGCGAGCTTGATTACTTAATCATTGACATGCCGCCGGGCACCGGCGATATCGCTTTGACGCTTTCGCAACTGTTACCGCTTTCTGGCGCGGTGGTCGTATGCACGCCGCAGGATGTCGCGTTATTGGACGCCGTGAAAGCGATTGCCATGTTTCGCAAGGTCAACATTCCGGTGCTGGGCATGGTGGAGAATATGAGCTACTTCATTTGCCCTGACTGCGGCAAGCGGTACGATATTTTTGGTCATGGCGGTGCTAAACGGCGAGCCGAAGAATTGCGGATTCCATTTCTGGGAGAAGTACCAATCAACATTCCGATTCGAGTGAACGGTGACGAAGGGCGGACGATTGCGAACTTTGAGGACCCGGCTAGCGCGTTGCATCTGACGACGATTTACTATCGGCTGGTGAAGAACTGGGCAGAACAGCATCAGATGGCGCCGCCGTTGCCATCGCTGTCGGTATTGTGAAATAAGTTGAGCGTCCTTTGAAGGCATGCGTTTCTACCCAGGGATGAAATCGACATAACTGCCGGAACAGTAAAGATTTGGCTGATTACAGCCCAGTAGCTCATACCACCAAAATGGTTGGTATATAAAACGCTAGAGCCGCGAAGATCGGCGTGCCGATCCCCGCGGCTCTTTCTCGTCGGGTCTGGAAAGAAGAGCAGCATGCGCCGGCAACTAACGTGCGGGCGACACTGCGAGGCGAAACTACCTCTTCTTCTTCTTCGCCTTCTTCTTGGCTGACTTCTTGGCAGCCTTCTTCTTCTTGGCCACAGTACGTCCTCCGTAAATAAATCGTTGGGAGAACATTTGCCCGCCGTCCTCGACGGCTAATCGGCAAGCGACTCATCAACGACACAACCAACCATGATGAATAGCGTGCGTCGAAGTGGCGTGCAATTCATCTCGATTTGCCACCACCACACCATCCTAAATTCTTCGCACCTTCCATCACATCTTCCCTAGTTGTAGGCATTGCAAAGAAAAATGCAACACCAATTTAAAAAAATCTTTTCAATCTTCAAAAAAAAATGTCAAGAGCAGATTACAAAAAGTTTTTACTGAGTCGCGCTGCAACCAAATCGCTGTGCGCCTTTGTCGCGAGTAAATTTATAAAATGGCGTCCAAAAACAATTCTGCATTAAGATGATTCTCACCTGTGTGATGCCACTTGTATCGCGAAGCGTTAGTAAAACGAGACGGTCGTTCCATTACGAAGCTTCGCCGATGGTTGCTCGCGGCGCTGTTGCAAACTCCAGAAAGAGCGTTCGTAGGGCTGCCGAGTTTGTAAATACAGCCAGCGCCCTAATGAACCACGAGCCAATGCCGGCGATTCTTCGGTTTTGCCATTCCAGGCCGATAATATATTGTGCCAGGCATACCGCCATTGTCGGCGACGAATGTGGATGGGATCCCATGCGTACCATTGGCGGCTTTGTTCTATCGTGCGGATCCCGTGCGAATGTCTCAATTCAAATAGCTGATTGTGTAGCTGCTGGGCTCGTATAACTACCTCATCCCGTTTCAGACGACAATTGGGGAAGAAAAGAGTCCGAAAGAAATGAAAGCGGGCTGAGCTTAAGTTCGACGGGTCGATCGGTGGTAACAAGGTCATGGAAATCTGCGCTTGGACCCGCTGCAAACGTTCGATTGTCCTTTTCACCCAGTCCACAATTTGCGGTACTTCTACACCATAAAGAATGTCATTTCCGACGTCAGTGATCAAGGCAAAAGTAGGGATGGGAGCTTGCATCGAAAGCGATTCCCAGAGCGAACAATGGATGATGCCCGGAAGCGTTCGGCCCAGCACTCGACTTTCGATTCCGTAAGATCGCCCCAAGCCTGCGGCGGTAATTATTTGCAACGGCTGCCGGCAAACAATTTGCGCAGTTTCCACGACGGTCGAAATGCCGCGCATGAGATTGCTGGCTCCCAGCAATATGACGCGGCAGGATAGATCGCTGCGGTATGACGTTGGATTCGGAAGTTTGCTATCCGAGAGCATAGGAAAGGTTGCGACGTTTATTCTCGCTGTAGATTCGAGTTGAGCCACAACATTACTTACCGCCAACCTCCGCCGAAACCACCACCGCGCCCCAGGTATGCCTGTAATGTCATGAAGCTTGAATACGCCAGCATGCCGAACATCAAGGCCAACATGGTGTTGTGTTCTCTTTGCAAAGCCCACAGCGCCACGCCGGCAGCCGCAGCGATGGAAAGTATCAGCGAAAAACGGATTCCTTCCCGCGGATGGATTAACGTCAGCACTTCTCGAGAAATTCTTCCGCCATCCAGCGGATAGACCGGCAATAAGTTTAACAACGCCCACCATACGCTGCACCACATCAGCGAATCTTCAAAAACCCTTAGGGCGACTGACGAGAGCGGCTTTCCATCTTCCAAAAAATCGAGTTGATGGAAAAACGGCAACGGATTGTCGATTTGAAAACCGCCAACATGAAAAACACTAGCCACCGCTACGGCCAACAATAATTGGGCGAGGGGACCAGCAACAGAAATCAGGATTTGCCGTTTCGGATCTTCGCCGCGCCGATTGCCAAAGCTGCCGAAGGATTGGCCTGAAATCGCCAACCCGCCAAAGTGATATAACACCACGTGACATGGAACACCGAATGTCCGGTAAGTTAGGGCATGACCGAATTCGTGTACGGTGATCGAAACCAGCACTGCGGCGGTCCAAATTAACAGTGCCGTGCCCATATTCAAACCGGTTCCTGGTCCGGCAAATTGATGAGCGAAATCCCACCCGAGTACAATGTTCGCCAGCCAAAACCAGGGGGTAATGCGTACCGGAATGCCGAGCAACTGGAAGTGCAAATCCCAGGGGTTGGACGGCGGTTCGGCGAGCAACATGAAAGCGTTCCAAGGTTACAAACAGCAGCGCATTGAGCCAAAAGCACCAACTCGCAGACTGGCTCGATCATAACAACTGCCGATGATTTTAGCAGATGCCGGACGGAATCACCGGAGGAACGTGAGTGCCGGATCCGTGCAAGATTTATCGTCCAACGGATCTTGTCCGGTAGTGGGCATAATAGGAAGCAATGCCGAACTGGGAATGAAATTGGACTCGATCGGTTTGCATCCGTTGCTCTGACACGCAGTTTTTCCGGATGATGCTGTTGACAAAAGAGGAAGCAACGGTTCGACCGGTTGTTCAGGACTAGCTCGAACAGCCAATGGCTGCCGAAGCGGTTGCATTCCAAAAAGGACCGACCTTGCGGCCGCCCACATACCGCGCAATGAGCCAAATGTTTCACTCACCGCCGTTGGTTCGTAACCGCAGTGGACCATGCAATCCTGGCAGCGCGGATTGCCGCTAGCGCGGCCGTAGGCGCCCCAATCCGTCGTGTCAAGCAATTCCTGGAATGTTTGCGTGTAGCCATCATCCAACAAGTAGCAGGGTTTCTGCCAGCCAAACACGTTATAGGTAGGGTTACCCCAGGGCGTGCATTCTAGTTTCCACTGGCCCCGCAGAAATTCTAAAAACAGCGGTGAGTGGTTGAACCGCCACTTTCGCGGAGCTTTATCCAACAGGCGTTGAAACAGATGCACAGTCTGCTGCCGAGGTAAAAAATGATCCTGGTTGGGCGCCTTGGCGTAGCGATAGCCAGGAGAAATCATCATTCCTTCTACGCCCAGGTCCATCATGGTGTTAAAAAATTCGCGCAGTCGCTGAGGATTCGCGTCGTTAAACAGAGTTGTATTCGTGGTCACACGGAAACCGGCCGCCACGGCAGCGCGAATTGCGTTCACTGCCAGGTCGTAAATGCCGTCGCGGCAAACGGCAGCGTCGTGTTCTTCGCGCGGTCCGTCCAAGTGGATCGAGAACGAAAAATACTTTGAAGGCGTGAACTTTGGCAGCGATTCTTCCAGCTTGATCGCATTGGTGCACAAGTAGACGTACTTGCGCCGGGACACCAATCCGGCCACAATTTGGTCGATTTGCGGGTGTAATAGCGGCTCGCCGCCGGGAATCGAAACGATGGGCGCGCGGCATTCCTCGGCTGCCTGAAAACATTGCTCGGGCGAGAGCTGTCGCCGCAAGATTTCGGGCGGGTGCTGGATTTTCCCACAGCCTGCGCAAGCCAGGTTACAACGCATGAGTGGTTCCAGCATTAACACCAAGGGATACCGCTTTTGCCCGCGCAGCTTGTTCCACAGCACATATGAGGCAACCGTCCACATTTGTGAAATTGGCACAGCCATTGGAGAGCAGTATTCAGTAACCAGTAGGGATACAAATAGGAATCAGCAGTTACACGTTAGTGCTGAACTTCGCCTGCCGCTTTGGTCCAGCGAGCTAGGGCCATTAGCGGAAAATAAATGCGGTAATAGTGATAGCGCAGATAAAACACTTGCGGAAAGCCGGTGCCAGTGAACTCGGTTTCGTGCCAGGTGCCATCTGCGTTTTGTTGCGCGAGCAAAAAGTGAATGCCTCGCAAAGTGACCGGATGATCAAACCGGCCAGTTGCAATCAAGCCCAGCACTGCCCAAGCAGTTTGTGAAGCGGTTTCACGCCCCTGTCCGCGCAAATATGATTGAGCGTAACTGTTGGCCGATTCACCCCAGCCACCTGAAGGTTGCTGGTGCGCGATGAGCCATTGAGCTCCAGCGACAATGGCCGGGTCGTCATGTGGCACTCTAACGGCAGCCAGGCCTGTCAGCGCTTGCCACGTCCCGTAAATGTAATTAACGCCCCAGCGGCCGAACCAACTGCCATCGGCTTCCTGAGCTCGCCGCAGGTAAGCGACCGCCCGATCAACTGCATCGTCTCCTACTCGGCGGCCGGAGCCGGCCAGCGATTCCAGAACGCGGCCGGCTAGATCGGGAGAACTGGGATCGATCATGGCGTTGTGGTCTGCGAACGGCACATGGCATAGGAATTCCGCAGTGTTGTCTCGATCGAATGCACCCCAACCGCCGTCTCGATTTTGCAAAGCTAACATCCATTGCATGCCCCGCTGCACAGCACCGGAAATGTCATCGCGCAACAGTGCATGGCGACGGGCATCAGGCATGGCAGGAACGGTTGCGTCGGCAATCAAACGCAAGTTTGGCGGCAGCGCAGGCTCGCCATACTGCGAAGTGTTGTATGACTCCTGTAGTGACATCAGAACCATTGCAGTGTCGTCCAAGTCGGGATAAAAGGCATTCACGAATTCGAAACACCAACCTCCAGGCTGCGATTTCACGCTTCGAGACCAATCACCTAGAGTGCGAATTTCCTGCGCCAATAGCCAATGAATGCCGCGCTCCACAGCCGCATCCTGGCCACCCAGTCCGCTGGCAATTAAAGCCCGCAAGGTGAGGGCGGTATCCCATACTGGCGATTTGCACGGTTGAAGCCGGGCGGAATCTTCGTTTTCGATCACCAAATCCCATAGTCGCTGCCGGCAATACTGCATTTCTGAGTGTTTGTCGTCGTAACCAAGCGCGCGCAGTGCGACAATCGCCCAAACCATTGGTGGGAAAATAGCGCCTAGCCCGTCGCTATGGTTAAAGCGTTCAAACATCCATCGTTTAGCCACATTAACTGCAATTCTTCGTAGCGGCGTCAAACCGTGGCGCTGCAAATATTTGAAAGTTTTGTCAGTGAGATGAAAGAAGCGATCCCAACTTAGCAACCGTTTGCCTGAGTTCAGACCAGGACAGCGCGGATATGGCCAAGAAAGCGGATCTTGTAGAAATAGTTCGCGAATGCTGCGTTCCGGCTCGATTTTCCGAACGGGCTGAAACGCCGAGATGATCGAAAGCGGTACCAAAATAGTCCGCGACCAGGCGCTAATCGAATATAGATTTACCGGGAACCATGATGGCAGCAATACGAATTCTGGCGGAACATTGGGACAAGCTTCGTAAGGAATTTGACCCAATAGCGCCAAATAAAACCGCGTAAAGCTATTCACGGCATCCGCGCCACCGCCGGCTAGAATGGCTGCTTGAGCACGCTGCATGTATTTGGCAGCCGGGTCGTGACCAGTAAGCTTCAGTGCAAAATAAGCTTTCACACTGGCGCTGATATCGATTGGTCCGCCAGGGTATTGCGTCCAGCCGCCAGCAGATGCTTGCTTATCGAGCAAATGATTCGCACACTTTTTGGCTAAGGGCGAATATTCTTCGCCCAAAAATGCCAACAGCAGAAGAAACTCGCTTTCCAAAATGCTGTCGCCTTCCAACTCGCCGACCCAAAATCCGTCCGGATGCTGCTGAGTTAACAGCCACTGTTGAGTGCGGAAAATTGCCTGGCGCAGATTAGTGGCAGATGGTTGTGCTGAAAGCGGATGCGCAAACGATGATTGAGCAGGCAGCGACAGAACGGAATCGGATGGCTCAGGGCCAACAATTGACGCTGAGCCCGTGGTGCTCGCCGGATGCGACTGGTGCAACATGACGAACGGTCTTCCTTGACTCGCGGTTGGTAGAATCCGGTAACACTCGACGGGGTAAAAGATTACGTCATTGCCAGCGTTGATACAAGACCAAAGGCAGCATTCGCTGGAATTGGCATGTTGTGGCCGATAAGTTGAAAAGTCTGCATCGACTTTGCGGTGGCAGCATTAAACTTTAGGGAGTATCAGGCCGGATGTCAGATTCTGAGCTGGAAGCTCATGGGTGCTCTACTCACAAGTCAAGCATGAGTACTATTTGATTGCAGCAGCTGTTCAATATCGACGGTGATTTTATCGGGCGTGGTGACCGGTGCGTATCTTTGGATCACTTCGCCCTGTCGGTTCAGGAGAAACTTGGTGAAATTCCATTTAATGGCCGCCGTGCCTAGAATGCCCGATTTTTCGCCTTTCAAAAACTGGTACAGAGGGTGTGTTCCCGGGCCGTTCACTTCTATTTTTGCAAAGAGAGGAAAGCTGACTTCGTACTTGGCCGTGCAAAACTGTTGGATTTCTGCTTCGCTGCCTGGCTCTTGATGACCAAACTGATCGCATGGAAACCCCAGCACGCTAAAGCCTCGGTTTTTGTATTGCCGGTAAAGAGATTCCAGTCCGGCGTACTGCGGCGTAAACCCACAACGGCTGGCCACGTTGACAATCAATAAAGATTGTCCGCGAAAGTCGGCCAGTGTTTGCTGGCGACCATCGATGGCAACGACTTCAATGTCGTATATATTCATGATGTAGGCGGATCGTTTTCGGAATTTGCTTCGTTGGACGTCGACGTTTGATTTACCCAGCGCGGTTCTTTATTCAACAGGCTACGCACGAAAAAATCGCGGGTTCGGCGAACGCCGTACGGGGTGCTGGCCCCCACGCCGTGATTGGCGCCGGGCACCACGAGGAGTTCAAAATCTTTGTCGGCTTTGATGAGCGCGTTGACCACTTGCATGGTCGAAGTAGGATCGACGTTGGTATCCTCCTCCCCCACGATCAGCAGCAGCTTGCCCTTGAGGTTTTTGGCCTGAGTCACGTTCGATTGCTCGGCGTATTCCGGCCCCAGGGGCCAGCCCATCCACAGTTCGTTCCACCACACTTTATCCATGCGGTTGTCGTGGCAGCCGCTATCGGCCACGGCCGCCTTGTAAAAATTGCCATCGGCCAGTAGGGCCCGCAGCGCACTTTGCCCGCCCGCGGAAGTGCCATAAATGCCGATGCGGGTTAAATCCATTTCTGGATATTTTTCGGCGGCAGCCTTCATCCACAATATGCGATCGGGAAAGCCGGCGTCCCCTAAATTTTTCCAGCACACATTGTGAAAGGCCTTGGAGCGCAGGTTCGTGCCCATGCCGTCGATTTGGACCACGATGAAGCCCAATTCGGCCATCGCCTGGCCCTCGTAGTAAGGCGCGAAATTCTTAGGCACAAATGCCCCTTGCGGCCCCGCGTAAATTTTCTCGATCACCGGATATTTTTTCTCCGGATCGAACTTCGTCGGCCGGTGAATGATGCCGTAAATGTCGGCTTGGCCGTCGCGTCCCTTGGCCACAAACCGTTCCGGCGGCCGCCAGCCGGTATCCAGGAGCGCCGTCCAATCGGCGCGTTCCAACGAGCAAACCAGGCTGCCGTTTTCGCAGCGGCGCAATTCCGTCACTGGCGGCATGTCGACCCGGGAGTACGTGTCGACCAAGAACCGCCGATCGGGCGAAAAATCCACTTCATGCGTTCCATCGCCTGCTGTCAATACGACCAAATCGGTGCCGTCAAAATTCACCCGACAAAAGTGCACGTAGTACGGGTCCTGCTCGGCATGAATGCCGCCGGCCCGAAACCAAATTTGCCGTTTGGCAGTATCGACATAATCGACGGCGCGCACCACCCACGGTCCGCGGGTAATTTGTTTTTTCACTTCGCCGCTGTCGACGTTGTACAAATACAGATGATTCCAGCCGTCGCGCTCTGACATCCAAATCAGTTCGTGGGTGTCGTCCAAATATTGCGAGAACTGCTTGTCGGCGTAATCGATAAACGTGTCGCTGTGTTCGTCGACAATGGCTTTCGCTTCGCCGCTGGCCGCATCCACGCCCATAATCCGCAGCACTTGATGCCCACGCTGGTTGTATAAAAACATGAAACGCTTAGAGTCGGGCTGCCAATGCACGTCGGTAATGCTCCAGGCATTAGGAAACAGCTCTTCGGAAACCGCAATTTGCTTGCGGCCGGCAATGTCGAACAGCCGGGGCCGGGCCACGGGAAGTTTGTCCCCCGGCTTGGCATAATCGAGGGTGTGCAATTTGGGCTGCACCTGATCGCGGGGCGACGACTCGATGAAATGAATTTGCCGGTTCTCCCCCACTTTTTCTTGAATGGCTGCCAAATACTTCGAATCGGGCGACCAATAATAGCGGGCCACATAAGGATCGTCGGCCGTGCCGTCGGTCGTCAACTTGATATTTTCGTCCGTGCCGACGCCGTGAACGATCAGATTGTGATCTTGAATATCCGCGCGCCACTTGCCATCGGGCGAGAGAGCGCGGCCATCGGGCGGTCCGCCGCCCCGCCGGCCTCGAAAGCCGCCGCGGCCAGCGCCGGCAAAACGATTGGAGCCATCGACAATGGCCACGCCCGGCTTTTCCGTGGCTTGGAAAATGCCCATGGGTCGATCATTCGCATCGAGCGCTACCCAAACGTGCCCCGCATACGTGTTTTGCTCGAAATCTTTGTTCGGCTCGATGGCGCCGTATTCCGAGCGCTCGCCGCTGGCGTCAATCCACACTAATTTGATCGTGCCGGGCGTGCGGTTGACAAACCGCACGGTCGTATTGGGTCCGTCGCTTTGCGAAGGCCGGGGCCGATCCAAAACCGTAACGGTGGAATGTTCCTCTTCCGATGCGCCCGCCTCTTTCAGCTTGTAGTCGGCCAAATCGCACTGCCAGCGCTTGCCCAAGGCGGAAAAATGGGCTGTGGTTAAATCGGCGGACAGATTGAACGACGTGATCGGCAGATTATCGGCGGAAAACTTTTTGCCGCCGGCCTCCGACAAAGCGGCGGCCATTTTTTTGTGATCAAACGCCTCGCGGCGCTGGCCTTTTTCGGCATCGACCAAAACCCAGTGCTGCTGGTTGGGCCCTGTTTTCACGACATACCAAAATTGCTTGCCGTCGTTGAGCCAGTTGGCCGTGATCCGGTCGGCATAAACTTTACCCCGGGTCCGCTGCTGCAGCGATTGCGCCCGCTCGTAATCGTCTTTCGAGCCTTGGGCCCAGGCCGAAATGGGCGCAGCCCACAAGGCGCACAGCGAGACAATCAACAAAGCTTTCCAGCAGCGATGATTCGACATGGCAATTCCACTTTACTTGGCAAGAAACAACAAAAAGAACAGGGCAGAACGATGGATGGCCCAACGAGAGACGGCCCGATGCTCCTGCGTCTGGCAGACGCGAATATGCCTAGTATAACGGCCCACCTGCGCCAAAGGCGGAGCGGCCCAGGGTAATTTTGCCTGGCACATCCCAGAGGTTCCGGCCCGATGTTGAAGGGCCGCAACCACTTCGAGTTTTGCGCGCTGCAAGGAGGCCCCACATTCTCGCGCAGAACTCGGTTGCATTTTGTGACTGCGAGGCGATCTACAACACCGAGGGCTGAATGGGGCGAATACACGGAGGCGTGAGCCATCTTGATTTTTCGGATAGCATCCTGAATTTCCGTGCAGAAGTGAATTGGCGGACAAGGCCGGGGCTGTTCGGGGTTATTCTTTCGCCCCGCCCCTCGGCTACAATGCGG
>DASRSD010000181.1 GCA_035656635.1 Pirellulales bacterium | reverse complement strand
GACTTAAAAACTGGGCAACCATCGACCCGCGCCGGCTCCGATCAGCTCACTGGGAAAAAGACAGCTCAGGGATGTGATGGCGTGTTTTTAATTCCCTAGTCTGAGGGTTGAGACACGCCCAAGATGAATCTGGATTCAAATATCTTAGGAGCAAAGAAGAGGCAATGTCTGCCATTCTAGAAATATCTGACGAGAATCAAGATCTAACACTTCCGTTAGCCCCTTCTCCGACGACGAACAGAACGTTAGATGGCTCTGCGGCGCGTCATAGGACTGTCCGCGCCGATACTTTGGCCGAAAGCGTCGTGGTGCTGTTGGTCTTAACCAGCATACAACGGCTTATTGGTTTCGTACGCAGCATTCTTGTTTGCCGCTGGTTAAGCCCAGAAGAATTAGGCCAATGGGATATGGCTTTCGGATTCCTAACGCTAGCGGCGCCTCTAACTGTTTTAGGATTGCCAGGCAGCTTTGGACGATATGTGGAATATTTTCGTCTGCGAGGACAACTACAGACTTTGCTGCGGCGAACCACAATTGCCTGTACCGCCCTGGCCGCCATAGCCTTCGCACTGATGTGCTTTGCAAGTCCGCTGTTATCGAAGATTGTGTTTGGTAGGTCGAATGACACTCAACTGGTGATGGCAATGGCCGTTTGTCTCATTATCACCATCGCCTTCAATTACCTGACAGAACTAATGACGGCATTAAGGATGGCACGCATTACATCTGTCGTTCAGTTTCTCAATAGCGCAATCTTTATGATATCAAGCGTAGCCCTATTGATTGTCTGGCAGCGTCAGGCAATCGCCATGGTTGTGGCTTACGGCATTGCGTACGTAGGGCTGGCAGTTTGGATGGCCTGGTTTTTGCGGTCCCACTGGCACACGCCCCTTGAATCAAGACAAATTGAAAGCGAAAAACAAGACACTTTCTGGCCACGGCTCTTGTCGTTCGCTGTTTGGGTGTGGATCAGCAATCTGTTGTTCAATTTGTTCGACGTTGTAGATCGTTATCTGATCGTTCATACTTCCAACGCGGCCGATCCTCTATCTATCGTGGGTGCCTACCATAGCTCGCGAATCGTTCCGTACTTACTCGTGTCTGTGGCTACTTTATTAGGCGGCATTGTGCTGCCTCACCTGAGCCACGATTGGGAATCAGGGCACCGGGATAAAGTGTCGGCAAAGTTGAACTTCATTCTCAAGTTACTTGGATTGCTGCTTTTTACAGGGTCGATTGCAATTCTGTTCGTAGCACCGCTTATGTTCAACGTAGCCTTCAACGGAAAATACGCATCGGGCATGGCGGTTCTCCCTTGGACTCTGACATTTAGCGCATGGTTTGGTTTGATTAGCATGGCCCAATTGTACTTATGGTGCGCAGAACGCGCGCGAATTGGTTGCCTGGCGCTGCTAATTGGTTTGATTGCCAATATCGGCATCAATTTGGCGCTGATCCCACATTTTGGTCTACATGGTGCTGTTTGGGCTCGATCAGCGGCCAATTTTTTCACGTTGGCGATGATCTATCGATTTAACGCTTGGTTGGGAATGAAGATTGACCGCTCGCTATTGATTGTGTCCGTATTACCGCTGGCTCTGAGTTTCGGACCGTGGGTGGCATCAGTCACTTTGATAATTATGGTTTGTGCGATCATTTGCACAAATCACATTTTCTCCAGCAGAGAAAAGCGACAGATGCTCGAAGTATGGCAAGGAAATATATCCCGCCTGCGCTCATTTGGGAAAGCTCGCTCCATAGTTGTGCTTAATTCCTCTTTGGTGCCAGCCGACGGCACTCTGGATTTGCTGCAAAATTTAGAGCCGGAAGAATTCGCGGATTCCAATCAGCATGCGTTGATCCAAAAGGTTCCTTCCGATTACGCCGATTCGCCTTTGTCACGCCCATTGCGGGTCATGTTTTGCAATACCTCGTTGCATGTCGGCGGCGCTGAAACATTATTGTTCAACCTGCTTCAACGGCTCGATCGATCACGGTTCGCACCGGAACTGTGTTGTTTGAAAGAATTAGGGGAAGTGGGCGAAGAATTGGCGCAGAATATTCCTGTTCATGCTCATTTATTACGAAACAAGTTCGATGTACGGATCCTAGGACGCCTTACTCGGTTATTGCGCGAGAGAGAAATTGATGCGGTTGTGACCGTCGGCGGCGGCGATAAAATGTTCTGGGGTCGATTGGCTGCATGGCGCAGCGGCGTGCCGGTGATCGTTTCCGCTCTGCATTCCACCGGTTGGCCCGATGGCATCAACTGGCTCAACCGGCGTCTGACTCCACTGAATGATGCATTCGTGGCAGTCGCTGCAAACCATGCTCGACATCTTGTAGAGCGAGAGCGATTGCCAAGCCATCGCGTTTATCTAATTCCTAATGGCGTTGATACCAATGCATTCAGACCGCAACCATCCAATGCAATTCTAAGGCAACAATTAAACATTCCCGCTTCCGCACCGGTAGTCGGCATTGTAGCCGTGCTACGACCGGAGAAAAACCACGAAATGTTCCTTCGTGTGGCTGCGGCCGTTCGCAGGCAAATGCCAGAAGCGCATTTCCTTGTCATCGGCGATGGGCCCCGTCGCGTGGAATTGGAGTCGCTTTCAGTCCAACTCGGTCTGAGTGAACATGTCCATTTTCTCGGCAAGCGCCCTGACGTGCCCGAATTGTTAAATCTTCTTGAAGCATTCGTGCTAACCTCACACAACGAGGCTAATCCAGTTTCGATTTTGGAAGCACTCGCCACCGCCAAGCCTGTTGTGGCTACAAAAGTTGGCTCCGTGCCGGAAACAGTGCTCGACAAAATCTGCGGATTTCTTGTGAATCCGGGCGATGAACTGGCGATGACCAACCGTGTATTGGAACTTTTATTAAACCCTGCCAAAGCCAGGGGCCTCGGCGTTGCCGGTCGCCGACATGTGATAGAGCATTGGTCGCTTGATCGAATGGTCGCCGGATACGAAGAACTGCTTTTGCGGCTGTATTTCCACAAGTCCCGTGGCTTAGCTTTGCAGGATAAGCAGTTTGCTCCGACAAAAACCGCAAAACCGTGTTGAGTTTGTCGATTATCACAGGAATATCAAACTGAGGCCCGGATTCTCCCGGGCTAAATTTCTGCTTTTTTGTCGCTCTTGGCGTGACTCTTCGCCGGCCTTTGGCGACGTAGTAGACGGTCGCACTTTGCGGCCAGTTCAACCAGACAATCTGCTGTTTGGCAACAGCTTCTAGCAGGGATGTGAAATTAAACATGACTACTGCGGCCTTTTTATTCTTTGTTTATCGCGCGGCAGTACGGGCTTTCCGCACGGGCCCTAAAACGGGATAATATGCAGCTTTCCGCTCTATTGTCCCGCAATTCACGATTGGTGGGTCAGCGGCGCTACCAGTGGGCCGCTCCTCCCGTTGATCGCAACCCTGTCTGTTGGATGACTGGCACCTTTTTGGCTGCACTCGCCAAGTTTTTAAGCGGCGCCAGCGCCCGCTGGGTCGATTGCCAGCCTGATACTTGCCAACGAGTGTATTTTGCTAATCACACAAGCCATCTCGATGCCTTGGTCGTGTGGTCGTTGTTGCCATTCGAATTGCGAAATCTCACTCGACCAGTGGCTGCAAAAGACTATTGGAACAGTGGTTCGATCCGCCGTTATTTGGCCACCAAGGTGTTCGACGCGCTGCTGATCGACCGGACGGAAATTAAGGTGCATAATAGTCCCATCGACATCATGATTCGCGAAATCGGCCAAACCAAATCCTTGATTGTGTTTCCAGAAGGCGGCCGGAGCGTTGATGGAGAAATAGGCGAGTTCAAAAGTGGGTTGTACTACTTGGGTAAGAAACGTCCTGACCTCGAACTCGTGCCAGTATACATTGACAACATGAATCGCGTTTTGCCCCGTGGCGAAGTACTGCCCGTTCCGTTGCTTAGCTGCATCACGTTTGGTCCGCCAATTTGGCTTGATAAGGGGGAGCCCAAAAACGATTTTCTGCGGCGCGCTCGTGATGCGGTCCGTCGCTTAAAAGATGTCTGAATGCTGCGGGGCACCTATCATTCACGAAATGAACCGTATTGTTATGACATCTCAAATACTGGCGTCTCCAGAGGGGCTTAGCGCGCAGGGGACTTAGTCGCTAAACTCCCATCGCATTCAAATCTTACCTTTCGGCACTTCATTCGAATCGCTATGGAAGATTGGAGAACACTGTCTCTGGTCGGCGGCGTGCTCAGCCTGCTCACCATCGCCACGATCATTGGACAATTTCTAAAACGGCATCCAAGTACAGGACTGAATGCCGCTACTGTTCGTGCGTTTAACCTCAGGCTCCGCGCCTGGTGGACGATGTGCGCTCTGTTGGCCACTGCCCGATTTATCGGAAAAGGATGGACAGCAGCGATATTCGGTATTATTTCCTTCGTGGCACTGCGCGAGTTCATCACGATTACTCCCACTCGGCAGGGCGATCACCGAGCTTTGTTTTGGGCGTTCGTCTTATTCACGCCGTTGCAATATGTGCTCGTAGGATTTAATGCCTATCAGTTGTTTAGCGTACTCATTCCCGTTTACGCCTTTTTGTTTGTCCCGGCGCGAATTGCACTTTCGGGAGACTATAAGCGGTATTTGGAGCGTGTCGCCAAAATTCAAACCGGGCTGATGATCTGTGTCTATTGCCTCAGCTTCGCACCAGCACTTCTGTACCTGAACATTAAAGATTATGCGGGTTCCAATTATCGCTTGCTCTTCTTTTTTATTCTGATGGTACAAATGGGAGACGCCTTGCAATATATCTGGGGCAAGTTGATCGGACGACGCATTATTGTGCCGAGTATCAGTTCCAATCGCACTTGGGAGGGCCTGTTGGGAGGCGTAGCAAGCAACACCTTACTGGGAGCATCGCTCTACTGGGCAACGCCATTCCAACCCTGGCAGGCAGCAAGCCTGACATTGATTATTAGCATCTTAGGATTTTGCGGCGGCCTTACAATGTCGGCGATCAAGCGCGATCGTGGCGTAAAAGACTACGGCACTCTGGTCGAAGGTCACGGTGGAATACTAGATCGAATTGATTCAATTTGCTTCGCCGCGCCAGTATTCTACCACCTTACGTGCTCGATTTTTCCGCAGATCTGAATCCAGGAAGGAAACAATCATTTAGCTGATATCTAAAAATCTCCGCTGCTGGCAGCAACTGCGTTACTGTAGTCTATTCTGTCAGCGTCCATTGCAATAAGACTTGATGACCCTGACCGGCGCTCTTCTGTGTCCCGCCAGCGGGAACCGAACCAACCTGATCGCGTTGGGCCACATACACTGGCTCTCGCTGTTTAATAGCAGTTGCTAATGGCGAGTCGGAAGTCGAGGTCCGTTCGTACACGCTTTGCTGCGGTCCATCAGCCTGCAACACATTTTGTTTCCTAGAAATTGGTTCCCAGCCCTGTTCTTGTAAAGATGGGCTTGAACTGGCCGATGATGTCGCAACAAGACGGCGTTCAACCGCCGGGTCGAAAGAGGCTGATGATTCACGGTCATCACTCTGCGCACGATAAATCGGACTTTTATCTAAAGATCCCAATCGCTCGGTTTCCAGTGGATTATTCCCAGAATTTTGCGCAATTAGTCTGGGACTTCCCTGTTTAACCCAATCCAGCCATTCATCTTGCAAAACTTGTAAGCTTGAATAACCGTAATACTTTTTTGTCGTGGCGGGCCAGTTTTCGGTTTTCATTCCGTTGCCCACGAATTCTAAAAATCTTGGACGACCACCTTGTTCAATCAAATACCGTGCCAATGAATATCCTTCAGAATAAAGCGGCAGTACGTCATGCGGGTAGTCTTTCATCGCGAATAATTTGTCGAAAGCAATGCCATGATCGGTGCGCAAAAAATTAACCAACATTACCTGTTGCTTATTTTTTTCTGATGTATGCTCCACAGTGGTGCATGCTCCTTCATCAGCCCAGCGTGGCAGTGGCCGCCGAAAATAAGTGGCAAAAATAGTATGTGTGACTTCGTGGGGGAGCACGCTATCTAAAATCCGCTCCTCCGAGCCCTGGATTTTCATATCCCAATCGAACACTTCTCCCCGATCAAACACGAAGCTTGTCGCTCCACCGGCCCCCAAATTCGGCGCGACATCTGCGTGAATGGGGCACGGCTGCGACCAATTTGGCATGGCAGCACCCAACCACATAATGGCCAAGTCATGCCGATAGTGCTCCGCAGCTTTACCAATTTCCTCAGCCAATCCCGGTGTTGGCGCATCAATGACAAAATTTGCGGTCCGAGCGCTAGCGCCTATCAAATCGCTGGGATTCAACAAAACTGCAGCGGCCAACAAAAATGTGGCCGGAAAGATGCGAGCTTCCATGCTCTGAGTCTCCACAAACAAAACGCGGCGTGAAATTCGTGGCCAACATCCGTGTAGCCACGGTGGGAAGCGGGAAAGTATCCTGTGTTGCAAATCTTGGCTCGAACGCCACCCGGTTCGCCCGCTGTAAGCATGTTGTATGCCGAAGTGCGCAAAAAAACGACGCTCGGAATTCGTTGCTCACAACGCGGTACTGGCTCTCATCTTTGGACGAACACCTGGGTTTGTAACCGGACGATTCAAATCAATTTCTGCATTCCGAATTTGTAAAGGTTGCAAAGTTTACCACCTTTTGTATTCATTCTCCTAGAGAGATTTCTCCGAGCAAATCAGCGGATAATCATCCCAATTTTGCATTAGCGACTCGCAGCGACACTGCATCACAGAACGGCGAGAATTAAGACTTCGGGCACTGTCCGATTGAAACCACACACTTGAATTAAGCCGCAACCTCAATTCGTTTTAGAATTATTTCTGCGGCAACGGAATTTTTATAAGTTGCCAGCCTGTCCAGCCAAAGAGGACGGATATTACAGCTAGTCCTATCGTTCTGACAGGTTCTTGATGCACGTCGCCAATGCAGACCCCAATTGCAGTCCCGACCGCCCCGAAGGCAGCGCCAATAATCAGAAGCCAACCCATGATTCTGATTTGCATGCTATGCCGCCGATTCTAGTAATTGCTTGATTGTCCACACACTGCTAGTTAAACCCGCTACCATAGCAGGCGTCGTTTTCTTCCCACACGCCGAATTGCATCGGCAGTAATTATACCAGCCACAAAACAGGCTTGTCATGGCCGAATGATGGCGGAAGCTTTTCGAGCGGAAAAGGGAGCGGAAAAGGTTCCAGGAACCGTTCTTGAATCGCATTGCCCGCCAGCTTCTAAGCGGCGCCCGTCTTGAGCGCTGGCCTAATCTGCCTCTTGCATCCATCCAATGAAGGCTTTGCCCGCCAATTCACTTTTGCCCGCTAATTGGTGAGTCTGCCCGAAAATTCGCGAATGTGTGTTCGATCAAACTGTCAGATAGTGACCCAAATCATCAAAGGATTTCACGACGGGATGCGACTGCTCCAAATCCTGCGAAGTGCCCGGCGCAAAGAGTACCGTCCTAAATCCGAGTTCTTTTGCCGCATTGAGATTCTTGATTCGGTCATCAACAAAGACGCAATCGGTGGCGGGCAGACCGAGTTCCGACAGCAACGCCTCGTAGATTGCAGCGATGGGTTTCCGGCTGCGAACATCGCCACTGATTATGAACCCGGCGAAGTACCTCGCCAGACCGTGCTTTTCACGTAAGGCGTGCGACCATTCAGACACGTCATTCGATAGACACCAAATCGACCCAACAGAACTAGGGACATTGGCCAGAAAGGCTTGGAGGCCCTCGGTGAGTCTGTGCTGTGAGAGATATTCGCGTTCTAGATGACTCGGAATGCCAACGGCATCCCAAAATTGCGTGGCGGTTAGTTCTCCAAGGCTTGCACGGACATAAAGTTTCTCGACCGTTGCCAGATCGGCAATTCCGCCACGATTCTTGATGAATGGCGCTAAAAGTTCTACGACATCATCAGCGGATTGATAGATCACTCCCATCGCATCGAGAACAAGCACGATTTTCTTCATACCCCGCATTGTGATATGGTTGTACCAGTCAAGCAAGTTTAAATGAATTCATGTCATCGGTAAAAAAGCCAGGAAGACGAGTGCGCTCAATCACGAGCGGAAAAGGTTCCGGAAGTGGGAAAGGTTCCGGGAACCGTTCTTGAATCGCATTGCCCGCCAGCTTCTAAGCGGCGCCCCGGCTGGAGCTCTGGCCCAATTTGCTTCTTGCATTTACGGATAACACAGATAAAATGTACTAATGTACACTTATGGACTCTTATGGACTTGATCGCGACTAGCGCCCGCAGGGCGGGGTTCGGAGCTTCTGCGCTCCGCGATAGGTCTTTGGCAATTTAATGGTTTCTCAACAAGCTATTTTTGCGCTGCGCAATAGCTTTTTCCCGGTCGTGGCACGCTGGGCAATTTTCCATTGCGCTTTTTTAGCCGCTGGGCTACCCAGCAGCTAACTCTCTGGTGCGGCACAGTAACCGCGGCGTGTCAAGAAAAAAATGCTGGCACGATGGGAAAAATGGAGGAAATTATGAAAAGCTGTTTCTCGCGTTTTCTCGAACGAAATGCGGTTGAAATTTCCGCTCAAAAATTCTCGCGCCGCAAGGATATAAAGCGATAGCTTGATTTTCTCGAGAAAAAAAGGCGGCGCTGTCAAGGAAAAACTGCTCGCTTTGGTTCCGCTACTACAATTGCGACAACTATCGGCTGTTCCGCAAATCAGACATGTCGAATACGTCGCTTAAACCTTCATCTGTAAGCAGCATTGGTTACTTCTTAAACTTCTCTAACAGTCTGCCTGGCGACCCCATGATGTTATAACCTGCGTCCACATGCAGGATTTCACCAGTGATGCCGTCCGAAGCTGGCGACAACAAAAATGCCCCACTGCGTCCAACCTCGTCATGCGTTATGTTGCGGCATAGCGGCGACATCTGTTGATAAAGTTCTTCCATGCCATCGGAGCCCACAGCGCGTGCGGCCAATGTTCTTAATGGGCCAGCACTAACTGCATTCACCCGCACGCCGCTGGGACCCAAATCGAACGCGGCATATTTTACGCACGCATCCAGGGCTGCTTTGCAAATTCCCATCACGTTGTAGCCGGGAACGACCTTTTCACCGCCAAAGTACGTCAACGCCAATATCGAACAGCCAACATTCATCAATGGCTTGGCCGCACTGCACAAGGCCAATAAGCTGTAAGCGCTAATATCCATCGCTAGCCTGAATCCCTCGCGACTGGTATCGATCGTTGGTCGCCCCAAATCGTCGGTATTGGCGAAAGCAATAGAGTGCAACAGAAAATCGATTTTTCCGAATTCACTTGCGGCACGATCCATTAGCAGCTTGATATCCGCATCTTTGCTTACATCCACAGGGAACAAAAACTTCACGCCGGGTTGTGAATCGGTAAGCTGCGATACACGCCGGCGGTTTCGCTGGCGCTCGTCATCGGGGCGGTCGGGCAAATGTGAAAAACCACATAATCCTTCCTCTGCCAGAATCTGTTTAGCGATCGCCCAAGCAATAGAATGTTCGTTGGCGACGCCTAAAATGAGCCCCTTTTTTCCTTCAAACAACGCCATTGGAACCTCCTGACTGGCAATTGTGTATCTCTCTTTGGCTGTTGAAGATAATGCTTAGAGCGCGGGCTATCAATGCCTCATATAGGCAAATGGCAGTTGTCCTCATGAGGACACCGATTGTACGATTTAGTATCAAGAACGCTACAACTTATCCGCTCTGTGTCGCGTGACAACGTTCGTATGATCATATTAAGCTCAATCCCAGCCCACAAACCATGAATTTAATTTCCAGCGAACCTGGACCTCCAATTCCAAATAAAAACTCTTTAGCAATGGAGCTTTTATTGCGAATCGAACGACCGGCTACGGTAACGGAGTATCTCAACGAAATACTTCCTTTGCTGTTGCCGTCGGTGGCAGCAGATTTCGTGGCTGTGACCTGCGCGGGCTGGGGAAACCAAGCCATTGGCCAAGCGGGATTGCCTCAACGGTGGCCTCCGGACATTGCAGCGGAGTGCTTGGACAGTGAATCGCCGCAAAGTGTTGGTGGTTGGCTAGCAGCCCCACTCTCTCCTCGTGAGACAATGGGGGAAGTGCTGCTGATACATACTGCCACTACCACTGAAAAAGCATCAAATACTGCCATAGGTGCAGTAACATTATCGGCGGGGTTGGAATCAATCGTAACAGCTTTGGGAACAGCATTACGAATACTTCGCGCGCGAGACAAAGTGCGGCGGCGTGCTACGCAGGCCGAAACAATTCTTTCCATCGTGCAGCAATGGGGCCGCACCCAAGAAATGGAAACGCTGCTCAACCAGATGGCTAAAGCATCGACGCAATTGCTGGAAGCAGATCGGGCCAGCATTTTTTTGTGGGATCAAGCAAATCACCTTCTGGTCGGACGACCAGCGTTAGGAGTTGTGAGTGGTGAGCTCCGCATTCCCGACGATTCCGGCGTTGTCGGTGCAGTCCTGCGCACTAACCAGCCTCGGCGAGTCTCCATGCGTGAAGTACGTGATCCGGTCAATCGGCGCGTCGACGCTGAGCTGGGTTATCAAACGCGTACGCTGGTTGCTGTTCCTCTTCGGTCTGCGAATACTGGCGAATTACTAGGGGTATTTGAAGTCATTAATAAGCGGGTGGGCGACTTTACAGCCGACGATGAGGCAGCGCTGGTAGAGCTTGCTTTACATGCCTCTGTGGCATTGGAAAATGTTCAAGATCGTCAACGATTGCTAGAATCACACCGGCAAATGGTCGATCAAGCGGCGGAAGATGTACGGTTGTTGGGAAGCTGCCCTGCCATTGAAGCCTTGCGATCCACCAGCCGGCGTGTGGCCAATACCGACTTAGCCGTGCTGGTGCTGGGTGAAAATGGTACTGGTAAGGAAGTGGTCAGCCAATTAATCCACTACAACAGCACTCGGCGCGACCGACCTTTCATTGCAGTCAACTGTGCGGCAATTGCCGAATCACTCTTGGAAAGCGAGTTGTTCGGGCATGAAAAAGGAGCATTTACCGATGCCTTTGAATCGCGACCAGGTAAATTCGAATTGGCTGGCGGTGGCACGTTGCTGTTGGATGAAATTGGCGATTTAAGCCTCGGCGGACAGTCTAAATTGCTCCGCGTACTCGAAGAAAAAGTAGTGGTTCGAGTTGGTGGCTCCAAACCAATTCCAGTCGATGTGCGCGTAATCGCCGCCACCAATCAAAACCTGCCTGAGATGGTTCGCGCTCGAAAATTTCGTCAGGACCTGTTCTATCGATTAAATGTGGTGATACTAGAATTACCTCCGCTGCGTGACCGTGGAGATGACATTCTGCTGTTGGCGGAACACTTCATGGCTGATTTTTGCCGCCGCGCTCGCCGCAAGCCACCCAAGTTTTCCGCCGAAGCTCGCAAACGGCTTAAACAACATCCATGGCCTGGCAACGTACGTGAACTAAGGAATCTCATGGAGCGCTTGGCGTTTTTGGTTGTGGGCGATGTAATCGAACCCAGTGACTTAGTTTTCATTTTGTCGCCGCCACCAGAGACTTCCAATCTGCTGATGGTTGATCAACCGCTCTCGAATGCAACCGATCGTTTTCAAGTCGAGTATATTCGCAAAGCCATTGGTCGAACCGGCGGCAATATGAGTGATGCCGCCGACTTGCTCGGACTACATCGATCGAACTTGTATCGTAAGATGAAACAATTGGATATGGAAAGCGGAACCTGAACCATGGCCAAAACGATTTTCAAGCGAATTATCGACCGCGAAATTGCTGCTGACATTGTGTACGAGGATGATCGCTGCATAGCTTTCCGCGACATTACACCACAAGCACCAATTCATGTGCTGCTGATCCCAAAGAAAGAAATTGCTAGTCTAACGGCGATGGCCGATGAAGACGCTCTGCTTTTGGCGCACTTGTGCCTAGTGATTCGCAATTTGGCCCAGAAATTGGGCTTAAAAGATGGTTATCGTGTGGTCCTCAATTGCGGTCCCAACGGAGGCCAAACCGTCGAACATTTGCACTTCCATATTCTCGGTGGCCGGCACATGCAATGGCCGCCCGGATGATTAGCACAAAATAAATTACACCTGGTCCTTACCCATCTGTCGGATCGGTAGCCGGCTTTACCGGGTTGGGCGAGTCCGAGAGGTACTTATTCAATTCACAATTTGGCAGGCCTCTAATTCCTTCAACCACGCATTCCGCATTTAGCTTCGCGCCACGCCAACTGGTATGTGTATGCTCTTTTGGGAAAAACGGGTTTACGGCATCTTGCCCAAGCTGATCATATCGGTCGGCAATGATGTGGTTTAAATCAATAAATAAAGCTCCCCCTTGCTTGGCCGCGTCGGTTGCCCAAGTGGCATAGCTGCCCATCGCACGGCGGACTTTGCCGTCGGCCCAATCGTTTCGAGGAATCAAAGAACAGACAATGGGTGTGGCGCCCTTAGCCTGGGTGTCCGCAATATACTTCCGCAAATACCATCCGTAGGTATGTACCGTCTCTGGCATGCCATCTTGCACCGATTCCTCCGTTTCTTCTCCGTTTCCACGAAGTGAACCTCGTCCATTGTTAGGGCCTCCGCCGTCGTTGTGACCAAACTGCATCACGACGAAATCGCCGGGCTTCACGAGCGCTAGAACACGGGCCCAATGTCCGGCAGTTAAGTACGATCGGCTGCTGGTGCCACCGAGCGCCTGATTTTCGACATTGATTTTTGACGTGTCGAAGTACGCGACCAATGGATTGCCCCAGCCCCACAAACCGTCGGCTCCTGTGTCACGGCCATTTTTGACCGTTGAATCGCCGATCAGAAATAGCGTTGGCAAGGTGGGATTGTAATGAGCATGCAGAACTCCAGTTCTCGGCGCGACAGCCGATTTCATTTTGCTATCGGAAGCGTTAGTTGCAGGCAAAGAGTTCGGGGCTGTCGGTTCGGTTTGCGCATGCGCGGTCGTTGCACTAAGAAGCGCGATTGCAATTAAAGGATGCACTCTACAACGATTTGAGATTGGCATACGAAGCGCCTTCGGATAAATATTTTACAATCGCACTACTGAATTGGCGCTCAACCGCCGAATGAGACGTCGCATTTCCAGCACGCTCAAAATGGCCAAAACCTGAGAAGCTGCCAAGCCACTAGTGACAATCACGTTGTCGACCGTCGTCGGTACATTCGACATGGCAGCAAGAACTTGGCGCTCCAGATCATTCAACGTCAGTTCGGCCGGATGATGAAGCTCTCGCCCATTGTTTGGGAATGGGATCGCCTCTACTAATGGACCGAGTTCTTCCAGAATATCATCGACAGTTTCCACAAGCTTTGCCCCATCGCGAATTAGCCGGTGGCAACCATGCGACATCCGACTGGTTACGGGACCTGGCACGGCAAACACGTCACGCCCTTGCTCCAACGCATGCCGCGCTGTAATGAGCGCCCCGGAGCGAGTGGACGCTTCAACCACCAGTGTACCGACCGATAAACCACTAATGATTCGATTGCGCTGGGGAAACATGCCGCGCAGTGGTTCAAACATTGGCGGCGATTCACTAATCAGCGCGCCGCGACCAATGATTTGCTTAGCTAACTCCTGGTGTTCCGGGGGATAAATATTCAATACCCCACTGGCTAACACGGCAATTGTCCGTCCGTCGGCATTAAGAGCACCACGGTGGGCCGCTGCATCAATGCCTCGCGCCAGTCCGCTTATAATCGTAAAACCCGCTCGAGCCAACCCGCCCGCCAATTGCTCGGTTAGAGCAATCCCATAGTGAGTAGCATGGCGCGATCCGACAATGGCAATCGCTAGCGCGTCCATAGGCTGCAATAGGCCACGCACAAACAATACGCCCGGTGCGTCTGGTAAATCTTTCAGCAGTCGAGGGTAGTTTTCATCTTGATCAGTCACAATTTGTACTTGTTCACGCCAACACAGTTCGATTTCCGCTTGCACATCGATCTCTTTCTCGGCTGTGCAAATCGCCCGACAAAGCTTCGGCCCGACGCGATGAACCATGCGCAAATCGCTGGCGGCTGCAGAAAACACGGCTTGCGGCGTACCGAACTTTTCCACCAAGTTGCGTCGTATTAGTGGCCCTATGCCCGGCACCAGCGTCAATCGCAAAGCGGCAGTGAGTGAATCGGAGACCATGGTTGGACCCACATCAAGTGACATCGAGCAAACACCGCAGTGAGAATCGTGGAATAACGCTAAGAGACGCAGCGTCGAGAATCAGCATCATTCTAACTCGGTTGGGGATAATCACTAGTCCCAAACCTATGCTCAACTTTAATTAGGCCACGGCCTAATTGCTGTGCGCGGGTGAAAGGTGTGGTCGATCGGTCGCAGAAACCACCATCCGCACTAGCTCGGCAAGAGAGGAAGCCTGCATTTTCTGTAAAATCAAGGCTCGCCTAAGTTCCACAGTTCGCAAACCTAAATCCAAATCTCGAGCAATCATTTTATTGGGGAGTCCCTCCAGCAGTTTTGCCAATACGCGATGTTCATCCGACGTTAGCCTGGTCAGTCGCCGTCGGATTTCATTCCGTTGCAGACGCTGTTCGCGTGTTGACGCTTCACTTGCCAAAACCTGCGAAATGGAATCCCATAATTTCTGGTGGCCGCTGGCTTTTTCCAAAAATGTCATTGCACCGTTGCGCATGGCACGGACCGCGGTTGGAATATCACCATAGCCTGTAATCAGAATCGCTGGCAAATCAATTCCGTCAGCACAGAGCCGTTCTTGCAATTCTACTCCAGACATGCCCCCCATCCGTACATCGATCACCAAGCATCCTGATTTATCCCGATCAAACCGCCCCAAAAAGTCTTCCGCAGATTCGTAAGTTTCAGATCGCAAACCGTGCGATTCGATCAATGCCGCCATAGACTCCCGTGCTGCGGGATCATCGTCAACAATAAATACAGTTTCAAATGCAAAGGTGGACATCGTTCGGTTGCTCCTCGGCATTCGGCAGAGTAAAACAAAATAACGTTCCACGATCTAAATACGGCTCTACCCATAACTGGCCCCGGTGCGCATGCACAATGGATTGACTCACTGCAAGTCCCAGCCCCATACTTTCCTTGGTTGAAAAAAAAGGTTGGAACACTCTTTTCGCGTTTTCGGCATTAATCCCGCAACCATTGTCCTGAAGAGAAACGCGAATGCCGCCTTCAATTGTCACGGTACTCACCAGGACCTGACGGTTGTCCATGCTATTTTCGCTCAATGCCTCCACGGCGTTTCGCAGCAAGTTCACCAGCACCTGCTGAATTTGGATGCCATCTGCCCAAATGTACGGTGGATTTTCCGTTAACTCGCAGCGCACAATCACATGATGTGCCCGCAGGTCGAAGTTGAACAGCAGGAGACAATCTCGCACCAGTTCATTAATGTTCAAACTCGATCGGGAATGGGTCTTGCGTCCAAACTTCCCGGCCCGATGAATAATTTTCGCTGCACGGCTAGCCTGTACGGAAATCTGCTTAAACCAATTGAACAAATTCGGCCGTTGGTCAGCAGTGGTTTGCGCTAAGACATTCATTCCTGCGTGTGCGAAATTGGCGATCGCATGCAATGGCTGGTTGATTTCGTGCGAGATCTCGGAAACTAACCCGCCAATCGTGCTGAGCCGGGTGGCGTGTGCTAATTCCGTTACATGCTCTTGGACTTTTTCTTGGGCACGCACTTGCTCGGTTACATCTCGGCTGATTACTAAGATTGAGTCAAAAGAATTGTTGGATGTTAGTTCGGGTACAAGCCGGCTTTCGAAGTGCCGCGTTTGTTCCAAGTCACGATAGACGAATTCTATCCTCTTTTCTTCACAAGTAGCAAAGACGGTCTGCAGCGCCTCATCCCATAACTTGACCAAATCGTCAGGCATGCCCACTTGGGCATTGGTCTTCCCCAGAAAAGAGTCTGCGGGGCGGCCAGTAATACGCTGTACAACTCGATTGACGTAAAGATGTCGTAGCTGGCGATCGAACCGAGCCACAATGTCGGGTAGATTTTCAGCTAAGGCACGAAATTCACATTCGCTACGGTGTATTTCCTCTTCGGTCCGGCAATTTTCCGCGACATTCCAAAATACATCCTGGCCGCCAACTACCTTACGTGTGGCGCTGACGGCCGGTGCCTTAATA
>DASRSD010000180.1 GCA_035656635.1 Pirellulales bacterium | reverse complement strand
GCACGTTGGCGTCCAGATTGTCGGCTACGGTGGTGTGATACAGCACGCTAACTCCCAGTTCGCACAGCCGAGTACTGAGCCATTGACTGTTCGTATCTAGCCTTTGGCCGCTGGTAAGTTCATCGCCAATGGAAATGACTTCGGCGTGCATAGGATAAACGAAGGCTGTTATTACGTAGTCAATGCTTTTTCGATGATTGCTTTGGTTTCAACCGGTAACGGCAATTGCAGTGCAGCCTGTTGGCCTTGGACAGACATTTTTTTCCATGTTTTGCGAACAATGTCGATGAGTTTCGCTTCATCGTGCTGATGGGAGAATTCGGCGAAGTAGTTATCCAAAAAGACCAGGCAAACGACGTCTTCCAAAAGCTGGGCCTCGGGATCTAGCTTCATGCGTTCTTTACGGACGAGCGATTGGACGCGACCGATTGTCGCTTCGTCGTAACCAACTTCGCGTAAAACTTTGCCCAGCTTCTCCGCATGCATCCGCTGGCATGTGCTTCGCCAACGGAAATAACCTGGACGATCCATTGGGTACTCACCGCGCGGAATGGTCCAGCGACAGATGTGTTGTCCGTGGGCCGCCAGTTTTGATGCTTCCGAAGCATCGGGCGACATTCGCTGCAGCCAGTCGCTCATTCGCTGCGAATAAACCACTTCCTTTGGCTGCTGACGGCCTTGGAATAATTCGCGATTCGGGTCGGCGGCGTTGATGGCGTCGATCCGTGCGATTGCGGCAGTAAATCGTTCAGCTGGTTCCATTTCAAATTTGATACGCAACATTGCCAGGGCCAACAAGCCGCGGTGGGGGACGGCCAATGAGTACGCTGCACATGCCTCCGCGCTGGGCGACATTGACCACTTGCTTCTGCGAGGCTCGGCCCAACAACGCCAGTCCATATTTGGTAGCAGCAAAACCCATCACGGTGTAAAACGGCTCCACATGAACTGTGCCGTCCTCGCCGAGGAATGGAAATTCCCCAACCGGAATGGCGGCCAATCGCTGCACAACCCAATCGCCGCCGACAATCGCTTTTTCAATGGCTTGCTCCCATTCGTGTGCTTCCAGCAGGTGCCCCAACAACACGCGGTCGCCACCGTAGCTGCGGTTGGGCTTCAGCACCAGCATGTCGCGATGGGTGCGAATAAACTTCAACAAATCGCCAACTTCGCCATCGAGCAAAGTAGTGCGCCGGTCGAATACTAACCGCGTCCACGCCACGTGTCGGCGAAACACCTGCCGTTCGTCGGCGTTGAAATATCGCCGGACCAGTGTGGGCTCGGTCAGAATTTCCCAAGTGCTTTTGTGATCGAAGTCCCCGGCCATCGAGGAAATCATACGGTTCTCTCGAAACAGCTTCCGCATCGGTTCCACGTTAACCCCTTCATCACGGGCCAACGCAATCAAGTCGCGCACTTCGTAATCACGGTAAGCCACATCAATCGACGAACCCTCATACATCACCTCGTCGCCTTCAATGTACAATTCTGCCGGATCGGCATGCAGAATTTTTAATCCATGGCGCTGTAAATAATACTCGGCCAGCGCCGTTTGTTCGTCGATGCCGCTGCCGGCGTATTTGGGTTCGACAAAGCACACGTGCTGGCCCGGCCGGCCAATCGCTTCCAAATGATCGAGCAAATCTTGGATGAACAGCTCCCGCAGGTCGGGACCCGGCTCAAGTTGCAACAGCGGATCAAAGCGCTGTAGCACCGGCACTACAAAATCAGCAATCAGGCGGTCGCAAGTAGGAGCCAGATGAATGCCCCCCACGCCCGAAAGATTCGGCTCGATGAACCGCAGCGAGTCCTTCCACATCGGGCTGGTGAATTCGATCACGCCGTCCAGCCGGCCGAACACCGGGTTATTCTCGCGCTGGCTGGGTCCCCAACTATCGTGCAGCCAGACTTCTTCCTCTGGGGAAAGCGGAATAATCCGCTGCACTTCGGCATCGGCCAAGTACATTTCCGGCAGCCGCTTCAAAGCGTTCAACAGCGTAAGCGACACGAAATGCAGGTACGATGCTTGATCCGGCATGACGGCGCTGGGCCGCAACAACACACGAATCGTTTCTACCTGGCCGTCGCGTTCATAAATCATGCTCCGCCGCCGAGCTTCCTCATGCGTACGGGTCATCAAGTTGGCTAGTTCCTGTGCCGGAAGCGCGTAGAAAACCTTCCGCACTCGGCTATCGAGGTTTAACCCACTCAAACCCAGTTCTTCCAGCGGCGTTAACGTAGCAAAAACTCCTAATTTGAATTATTTGTGCGATTGATAAAACTCGTTCGCGGCCGCCAACGCGGCGCCGTGCGAAAACTTGTGTCCTTGCTCGGCGAGTAACTGTTCCAAGGCCGATAATAGCAGCAGCACGTCGTTGGCCCGGGCGCCGTAACCCATCAAGCCGATCCGCCACACTTTGCCTTTGAACGCGCCCAAGCCCCCGCCAATCTCAATTCCAAAACGCTCCAGCAATCCGCGACGAACTGCCGCATCGTCCACGCCTGCTGGAATTTTCACCGCGTTCAGCATCGGGAGCTGATGCCCTTCGCTGGCGGAATAACCGATGCCAATCGCCGCCAGTCCGGCTTTCAGCGCCGCATGGTGCCGGGCATGGCGGGCCCAGCAATTTTCCAATCCTTCCTCCCCAATCACCTGCAACGCTTCATACAGGCCGTACGTCATGTTGATCGGGGCTGTGTGATGATATACGCGCTCCTGACCCCAGTATTGCGAGAGCATCGTGACATCCAGATACCAACTTTGAACTTTCGTTTTGCGAGCGTGAATTTTTTTCATCGCTGCGGGACTAAACGTAATGGGCGCTAAACCCGGCGGGCAACTCAGACATTTTTGCGTGCCGGAATACACAATGTCGAGCTGCCAACGATCTGTTTCGACCGGAATGCCCCCCAGCGACGTAACTGCATCGACCAGCAGCAAAGCGCCGGCCTCGTGAACCAGTCGGCTGATTTCCTCCAGCGGCTGCCGAGCGCCGGTGGAAGTTTCGGCCATGACAATGCCCACTACTTTCGGCTGGGCTTTCGCCAGGAGCTCTTTCAGATCGGCAGGAGAAAAAACTTCGCCCCAGGGCCGTTCCACTTTGGTTACTTTGGCGCCGGCTCGTTCGGCCACGTCAGCCATGCGGCCGCCAAACACGCCGTTAACGCACACCAGCATCGAATCGCCCGGCTCAATCACATTCACCACCGCGGCCTCCATGCCGGCAGAACCCGTGCCGCTAATGGCCATGGTCATTTCGTTTTTGGTGCGAAACAACTCGCGGAGCATCTGCTGCATGCCGTTCATCAGTTCCAAATAGTACGGATCCAAATGCCCCACCGTGGGCTTGGACATCGCCGCCAATACGCGGGGATGAATGTCGCTGGGCCCGGGGCCAAGCAAAATGCGAACCGGCGGATTCAAGGGAGCAGCCATGAGTGAAGTAAAAATTGAGGATGAAAATGTGATTGACCGTTGATTCTTGGATTTTAATTTTCGTGACAGAACATCCGCATTTTGTCGCAAGCGAAGCACGGTTGATGCCGAGATTTCTCGGGCAATCGCGCATCCACTGGGCGACAAAAGTCTGCGAGTTTACGTCCAAAAATGCACATTGTCGACGAATTGTTTGTTCGTTGCTTACGGCGAACACCAAACGCTGCAGCGGCGGCTGCGCGCCCACCGCGGGTTGATCGCAGCCGTCTTCCTTGCAGGAAATACAGGGTTCCTGGAAGGAAATACAGCGCGACAGACGCCTTCGCAGCTTGTAGCAAATCGCTCATCACCAGCAAACTCGATTGAAAATCAGATGCTATACGTTCCAAGCGACGTACAGCATAGCAGATGAGTGGCCCAATTCTGGGAGAAATTTTTTAAGTGCTGTGATGTCATCAGCTTGCACTTACCATTGACTGAGAAAAGTCGCAGGCGTCTGGAGACGGACCTCATTACAGATTTCAAGTCAGGCGACAGGCGGGCATCTAATCTCCGTCTAAGTCAGGCGGCCCGACGACAATCGCTGGAGGCTGCCGGAACTGTTCGCCAACCAGGCCGGGTCGCGTGAACTTGCAGTCCGAGCCAGATTCCCAGCGCGGTGATGGCCATGAGCAACGTGCGGAGGCATGAATCGTCGCAGCTTCATGCGCTGCATTGTAGCACGTGGCCGCGGGGCGAAAATCGTATAGCCGCCGGTCGTGGCCGACCGGGCTAAGCCCTGCCGGCGCTCACGCGGCGGCACGTTTTTTTACTGGCCGGTTATCTTTCCAGCGGCGATGCACCCACCAGTATTGATCCGGCGCGCGGCGGACAATGGTTTCCAGCACGCCGGTGTACCACTGCGTGAGGGCGGTAATATCTTTCAGCGCCGGGTCCATCGTGGCGGGGTCGACCAACGCTTCCAGCCCCATTTCGTATTGCAGCGGCTTACCCAAGCGGCGGGCAAAGCCGACCATCAGCGAGGCGTCGTTCGTTAGCGCGAACACCGCAATGGCTTTGTGCGTGGAAGCGGGACGGTTGAAAAAATTCACCCAGCAGCCTTTGTAACCGGCGTGTTGATCGGCCAGCACTCCCAGCGTGCCGCGCCCTTCTAACAGGGCCGAGGCTTCCTGGGCGCTACCTTGCTTGGGCAATATGTATTGCCCCTTGAGTGCGCGAAAATGGTTCACGAACTGATCGAGATACGGATTATCCAGCGGCCGAGCCACGGTGAACGTGGGAAAGCCGAACAATCCCAGCGTGTAGCCGGCCAGCTCGAAATTGCCGAAATGCCCGGAAACAAACACTCGGGGCCGGTTGCGAAACAATTCGCGCATCATCGGCGCTTCGTTTTTGAAGCGGATGTAATCGCGCCAATTGGTATCGTGCACTTTGCGCGGGAAGTGGGCGATTTCGGCGAGCATCAAAAACAAGTGCTCCCACATGCGGCGGGCTGTTTCGCGGCGCGCCCGATCCGACATGTTGGGAAAGGCGTGGCGCAGATTTTCGTCGATCACCTGAAAGCGGAGGGGAATTAACTTGGTCGCCACCCAGGCCAACCCCCGGGCCATACGCTGACACGTTTCGATGCTGACCGCTTGCAGCACGCACACGAAAATGCGCACCAGCAGGTAAACAGTGTAATGGCCGGCGGCGGTGAAGCGGGACGTCATAAAAAATGACCAATAACCAAGCACCAATGACCAATAACAGACACCGAACGCAGGCGGATTGTGCCGCGCCGGCAGAAAACGGCAAAGAGCGATTTCGGGCCACAGAATCCGCGAATCCGTCCGCAAATATAGCCCGACTGTGTCAGTCGGGTGCCCTACGACGTTTTATCGCGCTGGCGGGCGGCCAGCGCCGGATCGTCTTTGAGCGGCAGTTGCACCGCCTGGCGTGCTTCGGCCGATTTGTAAATGGCCAGAATAATTTCGACCGAGCGGCGCCCTTCGTTGCCGTCGACGGCGGGAGTGGTGTTGTTCTTGATCGCCTGGATGACATCGGCAAATTGCAACGCGTGGCCATGATGGCCGATGGCCGACGGATCGCTGGCGCCGCCGCCGGTGCTGCGGGCTTGCGCCATTCGCTGACGAACCGCTTCATCGCGCGGATGCGGCTGAGCGAAATCCCAGGTTTTGATGTCTTCTTCTTCCATCACGGCGGTTCCCTGATCGCCGTGAATTTCAATCCGCTTCAGGTAACCGGGATAAGCGGCCGTGGAAGCTTCAATCACTCCCAGCGCGCCATTGCTAAAACGAAGGGTAGCCACGCAAGTATCTTCGACGGCAATGCGCTCGTGAGCCAAAAGGGCGGTGTGGGCCGTGACTTCCGCCACCGGACCCATCAGCCAAGTAAGCAAATCGACGCTGTGCACTGCCTGGTTCATCAGCGCCCCGCCGCCATCGAGCTGCCAGGTGCCGCGCCAAGCGCCGCTGTCGTAATACTGCTGGTTGCGAAACCACTTGACGTAAGCATCGCCCAGGGTCAGCTTGCCGAACCGCTGCTCATCGACGGCCCATTTCATTTGCCGGCTCGATTCGTGAAATCGTGACGGGAACACGGCCGACAGCTTCACTTTGTTTTTTTCGCAGGCGGAAATAATGGCGTCGCAGCGCGAGAGCATAATTTCCAGCGGCTTTTCCACGATCACGTGCTTGCCGGCATTGGCCGCGGCGACAGCCGGCTCCAGGTGCGCGCCGCTGGGCGTGCCAATGGTCACGACCTGCACGGCCGGATCGGCCAACATCTCTTCCAGCTTGGTATAGCCGCGGCAGCCTGCTTCGGCGGAAAATTTTTCCACGGCCGGAGCATAACTGTCGAAACAAGCCACGAGCTTGGCATCAGGCACGTCGGCGATGGCTTTGGCATGAAATCGAGCGATCATGCCGCAGCCAATAATTCCAAAACCGTAAGGCATGGCAGGCGTGGGTGGGTGTGGAGGTGATGGGGTGATGAGGTGAGGGGGAGCGATCAACGATGAGCATGTTTAGCCGCGAGGCGCTAACCGAGTAGGGTGAGCGCTAGATTATAGACCACCGTGGGGGTGATCGAAAGTGCCGCAGAGGAAATGACCAATGTCCAAATCCCAATGACCAATGATTAAAAAGCAGGTCGAGGGTTGGTCGTTGGTGCTTGGTCATTGGTCATTGAGTGTTTTGGAACCCGGCCGGTCATTTGCTTGCAAACAGCATGGCGATGGTAATGCCGTTTAGCAAAAAATGCACGACGACCGATGGCAGCAGCCGATGCGTGCGGTGGTACAAAAATCCAAGCACCAAGGCCAACAGAAACAGCGGAATGGGCGCCGCCCCCTGCCCGGAATGAGTCAGCGCAAATAGTTCCGAGGTCACGATAATCGGCACTGTCCCCAAAGGTAAATTCAGCAATCCGGGCGGGGCCGCGCCGGCCGGCGCTAGGGCGCTGTCCCATTTTTGTTCGCACCAAGCCCGTTCGATTTTTTCCAGCCAGCCTTGCAGAAGAACGCGAAAGAAGAACTCTTCCGCCAGCGGCGCTACGAACACGGCGGAAACCGTCACGATGAGCCAGGAAATTGCCTCGGGCCGTTTTTCCACCGTGTCGATGAGCGGATGGTGGTACTGGACAATGAACACTTGCGAGATGATTTGGATCGTATACAAAATTGGCGCGATCGCCACGAAGGCAATGACTCCGCAAGCCACGTCGTACAGCGGCCTGGAAAAATCAAATCCGAGATCGGACTTGGTCGCCTGCACCCGGCGCGCGATGACCGCCGCGCCGATCAACACGGTGACCAGCCGAGCCACGGCATCGCAAGCGAACTCCGCCAATTCTTCCTGACTGGTGACGCCATGCCCTTCAACCGACGGCGTGATGCCTGCCAAGCGCAACCCTATGCTGCCGCAAAAAAACTCGGCCAGGAAAAAAACCGCCAATACCAGCACAATATCGACGCCTTCCCACGGCACGGGCCGGTGCGGCTCAAAGGCCAGCAGCGTATGTTTGCTCCGCCAGCGCCAGGCCAGCCACAGCCAAATGGGAACGCCCAACCCCAAAATGCTGCAAATTTGCTTGACCAGCTCGGCAGGCGTAATGTCGATCCCTTGCATTGGCGTGGGCCGCTACATGCCGCGAATCAAGCCAATGGCTGCCCGCACATAGGCGTAGCCGGAATAGATGGTGATGGCAATCATCGACCAAACGGAAATGACCACGATGTATTGCACCCACTCGTGCGCTTCAATGCCGATATCGCCGGCGAGCATGGTGGGAGGAATGGTGGGCGCCACGGGAGGTTGGTAACTCAGCCAGAACAAACTGGCGCCCACGGCCGTGCACTGCAAAATAAATTTCAGCTTGCCGGAAATGGCGGCCGAAAAATCGGACCCATGCTGCTCGAAAAAGCTGCGCAAGGCAGTCACCAGCAATTCGCGCCCCAGCACTAATACGGCCATCCACGCCTGCAGGCCCGATTGATGATCGGCGGCCAAAAAAATGTACGTGCCGCAAATAATGACCTTATCAACAAACGGATCGAGCATGCGCCCCAAGATGGTAATTTGCCCGTAGCGCCGGGCCCAAAAGCCATCGAGCCAGTCGGTGCCGGCAGCCAGCAAGAACAGCCAGAAGCCGGCCCAATACCAATGAAAGTGCAATAGCACAAACAGCACGACCGACAGAGCCAAGCGAATGGTGGTGACTTCGTTGGGAAAATTGACGATGGTGCGTTCGTCGTATTTAGTGGGCACCGGCGGTTGGCTAGCGATCGACATGGCTACGCTATTCTACTTCACACCAGGAGAAATGGCGAAGACCGAATGGGAAAAGCACGAATGACCAATTGAAGCAAATGACGAATGACCAAATCCCAATGACCAATGATTAATAAGCAGTTCAGGAGTTCATCATTGGTCATTGGGATTTGGTCATTGGTCATTCTCAATGGCTGTTCGTTTATCCCTGGCCTCTATTGGCCCGGGCCGAGAGCGGCGGCGACCAGGTCGTATTCGGCGGTGGCGACAATTTCGCAGGGGACGATTTGCCCGGGCTTCAGCCGCTTGCCGGTGACGTATACCACGCCGTCAACATCGGGCGCATCGGCATAAGAGCGGCCGAGCCAGGCATTTTTTTCCTCAGGCACCGCCCGGTCGATGAGCACATCCAGCCGCCGGCCCAGTTGCGATTGGTTCCACTGAAACGCCACTTCCTGCTGCACGGCCATCAATTGGTCGCGACGGGAGTTTTTTACGTCTTCGGGAAGATGATCGGGCAGGCGGATCGCGGGCGTGCCGTCTTCATAAGAATACGTGAACACGCCCAGGCGCTGAAATTTTTGCTGCTGAGTAAACTCAACGAGTTCGGCAAATTGGTCATCGGTTTCACCCGGGAAGCCGGTAATGAAGGTCGTGCGGAGCACAAGATTGGGAATCCGCGAGCGAAGCGTAGACAAAAGTTGCTCGGTTTCAGTCCGATTCACGCGGCGCTGCATGCGGCGAAGCATGGTGTCATTAATGTGCTGCAGCGGCAGATCGAGATAGGGCAGAATTTTGCCGCCGGCGGAAATGACATCCACCAATTCGTCGGTGAAATACATGGGATACAAGTACAT
>DASRSD010000179.1 GCA_035656635.1 Pirellulales bacterium | reverse complement strand
TGTGCAATCCCGTGTTCCTTACACCAACCATAGTCTTTGAGTGGTGGCACGAGTTTGGAATTGCATTCAATGCACTCCGCTTCGGGAACATTATGTTCCTTGCACCATCCGTCGGCGCCTTCCATGCACTGCGCAGCTGAATTGGCATTCCCTCCGCCGAGAAGCGACGAAAACTTGGGCAAGGTCCAATCCGTCGAATGTCCCCAAGTCGCCAAGCCGACAAGAACTCCAATGATTGCAATCGTGGGGATAGCGGAACGCAGCCAGCTGCGGAAAGGCTTTCGTTGAAAACTTGCGGCTGCCGCATCTGGTCGCGCAGCGGATACCGTCGGCACGACTGAATCCCGTCGATTGGTAACGGACATGTCACTATCTCCAGAGAATTGCCTCAAAACGTTCAGCGTTTGAGGCAGACAAAATATGAGAGTGGCCACAAATACAAACGCGCTTTGTGAAATAAGCGCAGCGCCAACCCGAAAAAGGGGTCAGCGATTGGCCAGGTATTTCAAATCAGCCAGATTTGATTCAAAAGATGCAGCCGTAGTGGCGGCTTATTCTCACCAGGACGATGTGCCCAATCTGCAAGGCTTGCGGGCACAAGGCCATTTGCATTCGGCTGCGACGAATCTGCGGGTAAAAAGTAGGACGAAAGACTTGCTAATAGCCCGTCCACTTGATGTCGTGGAGTCGTTATGTAGGTACAGATTCCGTGGCACAGCACTTTACAATTACAAGGCGCAGCCGGTTGCTGGTCCTGCTTGGGTTGCTGACAGCAGGCTCCCTGGCATCCCGTTTTGACAGTCTTTTCCACTCCGCAGCAATTCTGCGGACAACGACAGCACAGCCCAAGCATGCCTTGGCTGAACAACATCGTTGCGGTCAGGATGGATAAGAATGCCTGCATAAGCTTCCTAGATTAATGACTATCATTACGGTCATCGGCACTTAGGTCAACTTAACTCTCCGAAAAATCGGCATAACCACTACGTCCGCATTGCCAGCAAGGCGGCTTCAAACTGCCGGTGGGATGTCGGATCGCAGGTTCTCCAGCCGCTCGGGCTGCGTGCGCACATGTTACAGCGCTCGCGGCATTGCGCGAGAAGATCAATCGTCGGTCGATTTACTAGCGGAGTCATCAGCGCAAACGACCAACTATTGGTGAATCGCGGGAGTGGCATTAGTTAGCGCGTTGCTGAGGGCATTTCGATGGATGTCTTGAACTAAGCTGCTATCACGCAATCCGGTTTGTGACCCCAGATAGGGAAAGAACAGTGGCTGCCTCTTCGTCCGCCGCTTGTGACTTGCCGTGCAGCTTGAGCCATCGTGCGCGGCGAACCCAGTAGAAGCGGACCGGGAGAAAGAGGTCCACCACCTCATCAGAAATCAAGAGCCCGCCTAATACCGGCAACGCCATCGGGGCTAAAATCTCGCCCCCGACACCCTTGGCAAAGACCATCGGGAAAATTGCAATGATGGCCACGCCTTCAGTGAGCAATTTCGGCCGCAAACGATGAACCGCTCCTTCGATCACTGCTTGCCGCAATTCCTCCAGCGATTTGATATTTGCCAGACCTCCTCGTTTTTCAACGGCTTCGCGCAAATAAACGAGCATAATGATGCCGGTCTCGGTCGCCATCCCGAAGCAGGCGATGAAGCCGACCCATACTGCCACGCTGAAATCCATCGGCGGGGCGCTCCAGCCGTTGACGATTTTTGGAAACAGGTACATGAAGAATGCACCGCCTGCCAAGGCTTCGGGAACTGCCAGCATCATTAGCCCGGCGTCTGCCAGATCGTTATAGGTGAGATATAAAATCACAAAGATCAGTACGATGACGACAGGAAATACAAATCGCAGAGTTCGTGCGGCACGCACTTGATGCTCAAATTCGCCACTCCATTCCAGATGCACGCCTTCGGGAAGTTTGACCTTTTCGGCGACAACTCGCTGGGCTTCATCGACGAAGCCTACCATGTCGCGGCCACGAACATTCAAGGTGACATAATTTAACAAGCGGCCATTTTCGCTCTTAATCATTGCCGGTCCCTCAACAATCTTCACGTCGGCGACGACACTGAGAGGAATGAAAGGCTTTCCCTTAGCTGCATGTGCGGGGCTTGCAGCGTGGCCTTCCTGACTGGCGGCAGCCTTTGTCGAGTCAGCCGACGCCGCGAAAGCAGCGCCGGAAGTTGGCGTCATGCCGGTCGGGGGGGTCGCCATTCCTGTTCCGCTTGCCATTCCACTGGGGCTGATGAGCAAGTGCCGAATGCTTTCTTCATCATTTCGGTCAGCACGGGCATAGCGAATCCGAACCGGAAAGCGGTCTCGCTTTTCGACGGTATAAGTGACCGGTCTTCCGGCTAAGGCAACCTCAATTTCATCTTGAATGTCCTGAACCGTGATCCCATAACGTGCAGCCTCTTCCCGATTGATTTCAATCTGCACATAGCCCTTGCCCATAATTGGAGCGGCCACTACGTCTCGCGCACCGTTGACTTGCTGTAGCGATTTCTCGACTTCCTTGCAGACCTTGTCGATCGTATCCAGATCATCGCCAAACACCTTGACTCCGATGTCAGTCCGCACGCCGGTCGAGAGCATGTCGATCCGGTTGATGATCGGTTGCGTGAAGATGTTGCTCCAGCCTGGGACCTGCAAGACGCGCAAGTTCATTTCATCATCAACCAGGTCTCCTTTGGGACCCGACGTGCGTGGCCACAAGAAAACATGGTCGTGGAACGGCTTTTCAAGTTCCGCACGTAGCGACACAAAGGGTTTGAAATCGGCCTCGTTTATTGGATTGCTCAATTGAGCCTGAACTGCGGTGTCTGCAAACCGCTTAGTTTCCGAGCCTCGCGTGGCACTCGACAGAAGCGATGATTGTTCCGCAGCTTTGGCGAGTTCTTCTAAGACGTACCATGTAAATGTTTCGGTGCCGCGATCGAGAAGCTCCCAATTGATTTTCTTTACAGCGATCTGCCATAGTTCGGTCCGTTGCGCTATGAGCTTTGCGTATACTTCGCCCGCGAATGTTGGTGGCGACGATCCCAACAACTCGGTCACGCCCTCGACGATTTGCCCAAACGTGTTTGGTTTGAGTGCCAGCGCCTCAGCCGGCGACAGCCGAGTGAAGGCTGTATCGGCAATTGTCGCTTGATAGGCCGAAAGAGTCTCCGTATTGAGAACGTCTGTGAGCGCTGCGGTGAAATCCGCTTTATTGCTAAACATCCGGTTCTTTAGCGGTGCCAATTTATCGACGACTGCCGCTGGCACATTTTGCTGTTGCAATAACTGTTTGGTCGAATCGCTAAGCTCGTACCGCGAACGAAGTATCCCACGGTCGAAGAGCGATTGTGCAACTTGTTGCGTCAGATTGGTGACATCTTCAATCGCCGGTTGCTTTTCCAGCCAGCTACCGTGTTGAGGCGTAAGTTCTTCCGACAAGCGTCGAACCTCCGCCTCTTCATCGAGATTGGCCGGCCAAACCAAGTCGCCAGCCTCATCCATTCGGTGCACCGAATCGTTGACGGCATCCAGGACGAGCTTTGGACCCAACGCCCTCTGCGTATCGGAATAAAGCCTCAGCGCCAATAATCGCATCGTCTCATCAAATCGCTCCATCGCCTTTTGAGTGGCACTGTTGACTAATTCTTTTCGGTCAGCCGCCGGCACTGTCTGTACAAATCCGTCCTTCTCAAGACGGTCAAGCACGAGTGCCGTTTGCTTCGCGGCATCGTTGTATCGCAATACCCGCTTGGGCCAAAGTTCCTTCGGCCTGAAATTCACAAAGGTTTCCACCATGTCTAGCGGAGCCGGATCGGTAGGCGTATCTGCGCGGCCTGCTTTGCCAATGACTGATTCGACTTCTGGAAACCCTCGCAGCAGCGCGTCACGAGCTTTCAGATCATCGGCGGATTCGGTGACACTGGCACGCGGAACTGTAATTGGCATATCGAGAGTCGTTCCTTCATCAAGTGCAGGCATGAAGGCCACGCCGATCTTGGGAAAGTGATAGGCCCACATTCCGATTACCACAAGACTGGCCAGCGAAATAGCCCGCCACAGCACAGCGCTTTGGAAACGAAATGCCATCACAAATAGAGTCACAACGGAGGTCGCCGCGACTGAAATATACAACCATTTGAGCAGCGAAACCCTTCCTAACAACGGTAATGAGATTTCCACACCGCTTCGGTGCATCGCCAGCCAGGTGAATCGTCCGGCGACAACAACTAGCCCACTGGCAATTAGCAGCAATAACAGACCCAAGCCTGCGCTGAGTTTTCGATTTCCTCGAATGAAGATCACGGTCAGCGACGAAACCAAACTGAAAACAAGCAAGAATGCCGTCTGCCATGCTTGTTCCGACGCGCCTTGGCCGACCACTGATTGCAGCGGAAACATGCCTGCCGCCAAGATTAGCAGTACGGCGAACATCCACATTACTAGATTTCGCCTGGGTAGCGCCCATGTCAAAAGCGGTTTGTAGATATTGATAAAACTACGGACGATCGGGTTGTCTTCCTCGCTTCGCAGGCGTCCCTTTATGAATGTTGGAATGAGCGCTGGCACCAGCGTGACGGAGATCAGTGCCACGCCGATCATGGCAAAGCTCTTGGTAAACGCCAGTGGATGAAACAACTTGCCTTCTCGACCACTCAGCATAAATACCGGAATGAACGAG
>DASRSD010000178.1 GCA_035656635.1 Pirellulales bacterium | reverse complement strand
AACCGCCACCACAACCAGCACCAGGGAGGCAATTCGCGGCTTGCTCAGCTCGAAATATGCCAAGACTCGCGCCCAGAACATTTCGCGGCGCGAGACAGACACTAGAGAAGAACTGGGAATGCTCATATCGCCGCCTCCGCCAGTGAATTCGATGGAATCGACGGTGCGAATTCTTGCCGCGAACCATGCGCCGCTTGAACCTTCAACAGACGAACCGTGCGCACCGCCAGCACGGTAGAAATTGCTAAAATCAGCGAACCGGTCGCCACGTGCGCGGTGGTAATTTGCGCTTGCCACCAACTGCGCGCTTGCACGGTGAAATCGGAAGCGGCGGCTGAATCGGCCAGAAATGCCGGCCAGCCATATTTCACAATCCAGGTGGATGCACCCAAAGCCAACTGCATTACGATCAGGCCGACCAGGAGCGTCGCCGGAAGCAAAAGCGGCTTAATGCCCCGCGCGTTCAACCAAAACGCCGTAGCGACGATCAAAATGTAAGCCGTCAGCATCAGGGCCAGGGCGACGTGCGAAATGACCATGCCGCGAAATACCGTGGGGGAGCCATCCTCTGCAAAATGCCGCAAATGCGCGCCCAGCGCCAATTGCAAGTAAGCCAATAGCGGCGCGAAAACTGCCAGCCAGCGAAGCGCTTTTGCTGCCGGAACATGCCGAGTGTGATGGTTTTCCCGCCAGCGCCGCGAGGTGACCACGGCCAGCGCTGCCGTGAATGCAAAAAATGCCGGGCCCACGCAGCCGTGCATCATGGCCAGGGTGCGCTGGTCGAACATCACGCGCATGCCGCCGAGTACTCCTTGAAAAATCACGCCGGCCAAGGCGATCAACCCCAGCGTTTTCAGCCATTTCGGCTGCTTGGTGATCCACAACGAAATGCACAAGGCAATGGTCAACATTCCCACCAACGACGCAAACAAGCGATGCCCATGTTCAATGAACAAATCCCACGGACCCAGCAGCCACGTTTGCCACGGATACAAAAATAAGTTGTAGCCGTAAGTGGTGGGCCAATCGGGCACGGCCATGCCCGCCTCGTACGTGGTGACCGTTCCGCCAATCCAAATTAGCGGGAAGGTGGCGCAGCACAACAGCACCGCCAGCCGATGCGGCCAGGGGGAAGTTTCGGGACTCAGTGCTTGCACTTCAGCGCTCATAAACCCGCGACTGTTCTGCCTTCTGCCTTCTGCCTTCTGCCTTCTGCCTTCCGCTTTCTGCCTTCACCTATCAGTGCCCCATATCTTCCGACGCCAGCGGACGATCTTTCGGCGGCGGTTGGTTTTGCGGATAGTAATCTTCGTCGACTTCCGGCGAGTTGTATTCGTAAGGACCGCGATACACGATCGGCTGGAAATCAAAATTGCCGTGCCCCGGCGGACTGGGGGCCTGCCATTCCAACCCGTTGGCGTGCCACGGATTGCGGCCGACCCGTTTTCCAAAAAAGATGCTGTAGAAAAAATTGATGATGAAAATAATTTGCACGCTAACCAGCACAATGGCCGAGCGGGTAATAAATTCGTTCACCGGCTGGTAATGACGAAACACCGAAACGTGCCACGTGTCGGCATAACGCCGCGGCTGCCCCAGCAGAATGTGCATCGGAAAGAAAACGCAATTCAGGGCAATGAAGGTGAAAAAGAAATGCACTTTGCCCCAAAATTCGCTCATCTGCCGGCCGAACATTTTCGGAAACCAAAAATAAATGGCGGCGAACACGCCCATGACTGTGCCGGCAAACAAAACGTAATGGAAATGAGCCACGATGAAGTACGTGTCGTGGATGAAAATGTCGATCGGCGTGGCCGCCATGAAAATGCCCGACAGCCCGCCGATGATGAACATCGACACAAAGCCGACGGCGAACAAAAGCGGGGTGGTGAATTGAATTTTGCCGCCCCACATGGTGCCCAGCCAATTGAAGACCTTGATTGCGCTGGGCAAGGCAATGAGCATGGTGGAAACCATGAACGTCATGCCCAGGGCCGGATTCATGCCGGAGATAAACATGTGGTGCCCCCACACGATAAAGCCCAACCCGGCAATCCCGGCGATGGCGTACACCATGGGCTTGTAGCCGAAAATCGGCTTGCGGGAAAAGCACGCGATAATATCGCTGACCATGCCCATGGCCGGCAAAATCATGATGTACACCGCCGGATGGCTGTAAAACCAAAACAAATGTTGCCACAACAGCGGTTGCCCGCCGCCGGCAACCGTTTGGTTATTGATGACCAGCCCCTCGGGCGTGAAAAAGCCGGTCCCCAGCAAGCGATCCATCAATTGCATGAACAAGGCGGCGGTGAGCACCGGCAACGCGAAGGCTTGCAGAATCGCGGTGATGAACATGGCCCAAATCGTCAGCGGCATGCGGAACATCGTCATTCCCGGGGCGCGCATTTGGATGATGGTGGTCATGTAGTTGACCGAGCCCATCATGGAAGAAATGCCAACGCACACCAGCCCCAACAGCCACAAGGTTTGGCCGTGCAAACTGCCCGGCGCCGTCATTACGTTGGAAGACCCCGGCGCATAGGACGTCCACCCGAACGCGGCGGCGCCCCCTTCCACAAAAAAGCTGGCTCCCAAAAAAATAAACGCCGGCCACATGAACCAATAGCTGAGCATGTTCAGCGTGGGAAACGCCATGTCGTCGGCGCCGATCATCAGCGGAATTAAAAAGTTCCCGAAGGCGCCGGCCAAAATCGGAATGATCACCAAGAAAATCATCACCGTGGCATGCATGGTGAACAGCATGGTGTACGCCTCGGGCGACATCTGCCCCCCTTCGGCCGCGTACAAGTGATTCAAAATGGGCACCTTCGTCCACGGCCAAGCAATTTGCCACCGCACGGCCAGGGCCAAGAGGCCGCCAATCAAAAACCACACCAGCGTGGAAAACAAAAATTGAATGCCGATGACTTTATGATCTTTCGAGAAGACGTACTTGCTCAAAAAGCTTTGCGTGTGGGCGTGGCCGTCTGCGTGGCTTAAATCAGGGGCGTGCGAACCGACGGTAATACTGCTCATTCCAGAACCTTATTCGTTTGTTTTTGCCAATGATGCGTTTGTTTCGGCGGAGGTGGCCGCACCACCGTTGGGTTGCGCGGCAACAGACGGAACCGGCCCCGACTGCGATTGGGCGGTTTGTTGTGCAGCGCCCGGCGGCGAAACCGCGTTTTGCCGCGCCTTCAAATCGGCCAAATACTTTTCGTAAGCGGTCCGCGATTCCACAACCAGCCGGCCCTTCATTTTGTAGTGCCCCCAACCGCACAGTTCCGCACAGGGAATGTCATATTCCCCCTCCTTCATAGCGCGAAACCACACGGGAATTTTCATGCCTGGCACCGCATCTTGCTTGACCCGCAAATTAGGCAGAAAGAAGCTGTGCAACACGTCCGCGCTTTTCAAGCTGACAAGCACTTCTTCGCCCACCGGCACGTGCAGCTCGTTCACGTCGAACAAATCGTCCTTGGTTCCCAAAATGCCGTCTTCACCGGGGTAGCGCAGCCGCCATTCAAACTGCCGCCCGGTCACTTCCACGGAATACGGAATATCGTGCCCGCTGGCCATTGGCGTGCGCATTTTGGCTTCCGCCCAAGTGTTCATTTGGTAAATCGCAATGAACAACAGCGTGGCCGCCGGCACAATCGTCCAGCAAATTTCCAGCGTGTGGCTGCCGTGGGAAAATTTAGCAGGCTGCTTGTTCGATTTGCCGTCGTACCGCCACAAGAAATAAAACAGCGTGACTTCGGTGCCAATGAACACAACGCCCGTCAGCACCAGGATGAACTTAAACAAATGATCGATGGAATACGCCGTTTCCGCGCCGACGTTTTCCGGCAGCCACACGCCCACCGCAGGGCCGTAAATAAACATGCCTACGCCGAAGATGGTCACGCACAAAAACAGCAGGCTCCAAAATTTACCCATAATTTCCCGCTTCGCTTTGGGCCGAGGAAGCTGCTTACAGCAATTCCCGCGGCGGAGCTTTCATATGTTCGTCGGTGTGGTATTGGCTGCCCGGTTCGTAGGGCAAATCCAAAATAAAATCGATCAAGTGCCAAATGTCGTCGGTCGTCATGCCCGGCGTGGTGCCAATGCCGGGCATTTGCGACGGGAAAATGCCGTTGTTCAGCCGATAGAACAATTCGTACGGCGCGCGCCCGCCGCGCAAAATTCCAGCCCGCAAGTTGCGCGGCTCGCCCGCCCGCGGCGGCAGCGCATCGACCCGCAACGCATGGCTCAATTCAGAGAATTTGGAGGGATCAGTCGAATCGGCAATTTTTATATCCATTTTGTGGATGGCTTCGCTCCACATGTCCCACACCAGTTGCCCGTCGCCCAGTGCAGTGGGTCCGTGGCACTTCACGCAGGCGCCTTTGCCGTAAAAAACTTGCTTGCCGGCTTCAATGGAGACGGCGCTGCCAAAATCCTGGGGAGGCGTGGGCACCGCGGTTGCTTGCGTCGCTGCCCCTTTCCACAGCGTGGCCGGGCCGTTGGGCGCATTCAGCACGGTATCGACCAAAAACTTGCGCGTGGTCGGAAAATCTTCTTTATCTGGATCGAACTCATCGGCAGTTTTGTATTGTGCAATCAAGGCTAATTCTGTCTGCCCGCGCATGCTGAGGTATTCCACGTATTCCACCAGCGATTCAATTTCGCCTTGCGACAACAGCTTGAACGAAGGCATGGCTGTGCCCGGAATGCCTTCCTTCAGCGTGCGGACCAAATCGGCGTGCGTCGGCGGCTGGTTCGACGGGGTCGATTTAAATTTGAACCACCCCTCGCGGTAATCGCGCGGATACGGCTTCAAAAACAGCGCCGTCGGTCCCATGCCGTCGCCGGTAATGCCGTGGCAATGCACGCAATGCAAACGAAACAGCCCTTGGCTATATCCCTTTACGGGCCCAGCGGCCACGCGCAGCTTTTGCAGATCGAGCCCGGTGTCCGACAGCACAAATGGATCGTCGGGCGTGCCGTACATGGCCAGCAGAATATCGGCAATTTGCTGCTGATGCTTTTCCGACACGTTGTTATCCACCAGTTGCACGAGGTTGGCGTGAAACTGCGGCGGTCCAGAATTACTGCATCCGACCGCCAAAGGCAGCGCGGCCAGAAGCATCGCCAAGCACAAGCCACGAATGTTTCGCCAGGAAAGAAGCATAAGGCGCTGGAATTCTTAAGGTTGGAATTCGGTTGCGATCGAAAGTTTCCGAGTGGGGAGTTTATTTATTTCGCGGCCAGCGTCGCCGCCGGCACTTTAATTTCTTGCAAATCGAGCACCTGGTCCGGCTGCAACGTCACGGTGAACCGGCCGTTAGGTTGCCATTTCAAATCGGGGCGGCTGGCCTGCAGCGCGCCGTTGGGGCCGCTCGACGATTCGTGCCACGCCTGAAATTCCAGCGGAATGCCGGCGGGCACGTTTTTCAATTCGAACGTGCCGTCTTTATTGGAAATGGCCACATACGGATGCGATTGCACCACCACGTAACCTTTCATCCACGGGTGAATGTTGCACACGGCCGATGCCGGCGCCGGTTCGGCGCTAGCCAGTTTCTGCGTGGCCTGCGTGCCCGACGAAATAATTCCGTTGAACGGCGCGTTGCTGGCAAAGGCGATGTTCGTGTTGTGGCCGACCGCATCCGAATTCTTGATTTCCAGCGGCTGCCCGGTCCGCACCGCCAATACGTGCGGCACAAAGTGACAATCGTGATTGTCCAACACCACCGGCTGATCGGCGGCGGCATAATCCGGATGCACTTCCAGATTTTTGTTGCGCGCAAACAGCACCACGTTGGCCAGCCCGCCGTCGCTGGCCACCAACAGCGATTCGTTGGCCAGCGGATGCTTGGCGCACACTTCCGGATCTTTGGTTATGGAAATATTCGGCGGCGAGGAGGGCGTTCCGTCGTAAACAAACCGCCCCTTGATCGTTCCCCAGCCGCTGGCTTTGGGCGCCGCTGGCGTTTCGGCAGCCACGCTGCCGGACGACGTGGTATTGCTGACTAGCGTCAGGCGAATTTTTTGGGCTGCGTCGGCATTGGGGGGCGCATCGTTGGGCGTCGGCCGCGCACAGCCGGCCATGAACAATAGCGCCAGCAAATCACAGAGCGAAAACCACCTGAACCATTTCATCAAAAACGTTCTCCGCTTCGACCCCCCGGCAAAGCCGGGGGCTAATTATCTACTCACCACTAACCACTCACTTCCTTACCCTCACTCCTTATTAAACTGCGACGGATCGAGCTTGATGTCGCCCAAATCGTTCGCGCCGGGCTTAATCGTATACTTAAACCGGCCGCGATTCCAATTGGCTTCTTTGCCGCCGACGTTGGCCTTTGTCACATTGCCGGCTTTTTCCTGCCACACCTGGAATTCCAATTCCGTGCCGGCGGGCAAATCTTTAATCTCGAATTTTCCATCTTTGCCAGAAATCGCAAAATATGGATCGGGCCGCACCAACAGGTAAGCGCTCATCCAGGGATGAATATTGCAGGTGATTTTAGCCGGCATGGATTCGGCCAACGTCAGCTTGATATCTTCATTCGATCCCGCGGGAATTACGCCATTGAACGGGGCGTTGGCTTTCAAATCGGCCCCGTTGGTGTTGTGCCCCATGGGATCGGAGTTTTTGACGTCCAGCGGCTGCGTCGTGCGAATGGCCAACGCATGAGGCTCAAAGCGGCAATTGTGATTATCGAGCGTCATTTTTTCGTTGGCGGTGGCCGCATATTCCGGCGCCACTTTCACGTCTTTGGTGCGTAGCCAAACGAATACATTCGCTAATCCGCCCTTGTCGTCCACGACCAGGCTTTCAATGTTCAGCGGGTGCTTACCGCAGACCTCGACATCTTTATCGGGATTGATTTTGGCCGGCGTCGGCGCTTTGCCATCGTACACAAAGCGGCCGCTCAGCGTGCCCCAATCGTCGGCACGGGCGCTCAGGGCGACCAATAGCGGAACAACCAATGCGCCCAAGCAAAAGCTGCGAATGAACGTTTTCATGAGGTAACTCCTGAAAGGTGGCGTAAAGTTTCGCGGGCGTTTATCTCAACTCAAAATATGGTTGCTGGGTTTACTATTTCGCAGGCACGGCATTATCCGCCGCCGGATGCCCCTGCGGCGGCGCTGCCGGCGCCGGTCGCCGCGGCAGGCTTGATCAGCGCTTTGACGGAAAACAACTGCTTCGTAATGCGATCCCAATTCATCAGCAAATCGACCACGCCATTCAGTTGCTGCTCGCTATTGCCGGGGAATAAATCTTGCGCCACCGGCTGGGCGGCCGGAATATTCACCGGCATTCCGGTATACGGCAAAATGCGCTTCGGATTTCCGACCCAATGCTCCACATAGTCGGGCCGGAGCCGTTCGTTCACCCGATCCAGCTGTGGCCCCATGGCCCGCACGCTGCCGCCGGGAGTGAAATCGCCCACCAGGTGGCATTTCACGCAGTAGTTGTTGTTGGTGACGATGTTCATGGCATCGCGCATACGGTGCGGATGCTTCAGTTCTTCGCCGGTAAAGTAATCGCCGCTGGTGCGGGCGTCGAATTCGTACGGAGCGGCGGCATCGTCCCGGGCGGCGAAAAAGTCTACCAAGGTGGTGGCGTTGGTGGAGCTCATGTTGAACTTCGGCATGCGCAGCACGACCGCCGGTCGAATCGGATACGGCTCCAGCAAGAAGTCGTGCAGCCAGCGCGTTTGCACCTTTTTGCCTTCGCCGATCAATGGCGGCGGCAACCAACCCCAGGCTTCATCCGCCTTGGCGTTGGGATTCACTTTTTGCTCGTCCGCCACGACCGCCGGATAAATCCAGCGGCCCAAATCTCCACCGCGACCGGAAAACTTGGCCGTGACGGAATTCTCCGGGACCAGCGGATTTTTTGAGCCCACGAGCCACGTTTTGCCATTCAGCAGCATGTCCTGCCACAGCACGAACCGCTCGCCGAGGCCGCCCCCTTCAAATTTATCTCCCTCTTCGTTTTCGTCGGTGGTGGCAATTTCTCCCTTGGCATCGACTTGCGGACGGCCATACAGCTGCGCGTGCAACAGGCCGCGGCGATCTTCTCGCTGCGAATCGTCGATTTGCGTTTGCGTAAAGTGCGGCAGCTCGAACGGATAATCGGGCGTTTGCACTGCGGCCCCCAGCGTGCCCGATTTATATGACAAATCCCAGTGTTCAAACTCCAACTGGTGGCAGCCGGTGCAGTTGAACTGCTCGACCATTCTGATGCCGCCAATCACGGCCTGTTCGCGCGGATTTTGCGCGTAATTGGCAACATACTGCGGCGCGGGCGGCTCCGATACCAGGCCCAGCACAAAGGTCATCACGGCTTCAATTTCGTCTTCTTGGAAGGGAAACTGCGGCATTCGCAGGCGATCGTTGTAGCCCTTGTTTTCGGTTTTCTTGAAATCGTAACTGCGCGGCTGGTGCAGTTTTTCCCACAGGAAGCCCTCGCGCTCGTGGCCCAATAATTTTTCCATCAGCCAACCTTGCGTGGGGCCTAGCCCGTCGATGGCATAGTCCATGTTTTCTTGCGGCGCGCTGGCCGGCCGGCTGGCGGTGCCATACGGCATGTGCTCCCCACCCTTTGCACTCACGGTTGAACTGCTGCCCTTTGACTCCTGATCACTGCCTCCTGCCTCCTGACCCCTGACCCGTGACTCCTCCGGCTTCGGCCAGGAGTAATGCGTGACATATTCGCCAACTTGCTCGAACGCCAGCCGCGAAGGATCTTTCCGCCCCCAATCGGCCAGTGCGGTGCCGATCGGCTTGGCGTCTTCAAAGCCCGGAATGTCGTGGCAACCGAAGCAACCGTATTTGCTAATGGCGCGGCGTCCCACATATTGCAATGCCCGCCCGGCGGCAGCCTCGCCTTGGCCTCCGCGGGGCGTGGCGCTTTGCAGCAGTGCTGCTTCCGCGCCCGTCACGCCATCGGCGCGATCGGCGGGAATGCCTTCCTGCAAATACAGTTTGGCCCGTTCCGGCGGATACTTTTCCTTCAAGTAGATCAGCGCCAAATCGAACAGGGCCTGTTTTTCGTCGCCGGTCATCTGTTCCGCTGGCACATTGCTGGGCTTCCAATCTTGCGTCGATTGCATCAGGAACTCGACGACGTCGGCGATGGGGTCGTTCACGCTTCCATCGGCATTGGCAACCGGCGTGAGCATGGTATTGGGCATGGCGGTGCGGGCATGATAGTGGCTGGGATTTTTAATCCAACTGTAGAGCCACTGGCTACCGTATGGCTTGAGCGACAGCTTAGCCCCAATCCGCGATAAATTGGGCCCCTGCGTGGCTGTGGCCTGCGGAAAATCGGCATGCTGATGGCAGGCAATGCAGCGCATTTCAAACGCTTTTTTGCCCCGCTCCGCCGAGGGCTTGGCGGTGCCGGTGTACTTATCTAAGTAATCGAACGCTTCGCTGCTGGTGAGCAAATAATTGGCGATCGCCCGAACTTCCACCGGCTCGAAGCGCTGGGCATCGAGCAACCCTAGGCTGTCTTCGTAAACGAGATTTCCTTTTTCGTCGCGCACAGGGTTGTTTTTGTCGTCCAATTTTTCCGTCGGCACCAGGTGATCCCACAAGCCGAAGAACCGCGGCATTTTAGTGCTGGGACGGAAATCGCGCGGATTGCGAATCCAAGAATACAAAAACTCGTAGCCATCTTTGCTGCCGACATACCGCAAGCTGGGCCCCACTTTGCGGAACGTGCCCGGCGTGTCGATATCTTTGAGCATTGCTTCCAGGTGATCGGTCCCCTGGGAAAGGACCGGCTTTTTAGCGGCCGCATCGGTCGCCAAAAATTCGCGAAGCCGACGGCGGGCGCTGTCGTCGTCTGGATGCCCGATGAGCCGCTCGACCCAGCCTTTCACTTCGTCCGTCAAATTCCCGAAGCCGGAATCCGATTTGACTTGCTGAGCCGCGGCGTAAAACGCGGGCTCGGCGCGCAAATCGGGGCCCACGCGCTTGGCCGGGCCGTTGAAGCCGTTGATTTCGTGGCAGCCGAAGCAACCGTAATTGCGCACTAGCTCGTAACCTTTGATCAACGTCGGCGCTGGCGGGTCGGGATACTTCGGGCTGGGCTCCAGATCAACCACTTCGTGATGGCATTTCAGGCAGCTCGCTTCGTCGAACGCCCGCGGATACATCGGAAAAATCCAGTGGTGGTTGTTGAACCAACCGTAATCGTGGGCCCAGTCGCGGCCTTGCTGGGGTGAATTCGGCGTGTGCGAGGCCCATTCGAACGAGGTGGCGCTGCCCTGCCCTTGGTGGCAAATGCTGCAGCCGAATATATCTTTGGGATGCGGGCTTGAGCCGCCGACGAATAAATCCAATCGTGGATGCGAGCTGAACGGTTGCGGCACGCCGCGACGAATGGTTAGCGCCAGCGGCTGCCCCCACGTTACGTTGGCGAGCAAGTTGGTTAATGCCCGATCGAGATCAATCACCCGCGCATCGTTGATTTTCACCAACACGTCACCCGCCGCGAGTCCGGCCGTCGCCGCCGGGCTTTTGGGGAACACGGCGCCAATGGTGACATCGTTGGCATCCACCATGCCGCGATCCGCCAAGGCGAAGCCATACACTTGCTCCACGTTGACGGGCACCTCGCTGCCTTGCCGATCTTTTTGCGGCTGCGGCGCTTCCTTCGGCGTGGCCAGCGAAACAGCCACCTCGCGGGCTTGATCGTAAGCCGGCAGCACCGCCGAGCCGGCCGCTGTTTTTTCGATGGCCTGGTGGCAAGTGGTGCAATGATCGAACCGCGCCACTTCCTTAAAATTGTTGTTCAGCGTCAGGTCAGGCAGCCAAATCTGATCGATTTTCAGCGGGCTGTTGAACGCGTCGAGAATGGGCATTTCCAACACTTGCTTGCCCGGATTGGCTTTTTGCTGGGCATACGTTTTTTTGAGCGCTTCGAGCTTGTGCTGATGCTCCTTCAGATTTTTCTCCGCCAGGTCTTGCTCCGAGGTAATATCGTTGAGCGTGGCTTGCAATTCCTTGCGATGCGTTTGCTCTTGTTGCTGGGTGGCGGAGAGTTGATCGACATCGGCCTTGGCATTGTCGATTGCCAACTGCAACTGCGCCGTTTTCTCCGCCGGGGCCCCCTCGCCGACGGCCAGGCTGAAGCTGGCCAGGGCTTTATCGAGCACCGCCTTGCGGAATTTGAGATTGGACGTGAGATTGTCTTCGCGGAACTTTACCCGGGCGATTAAATCCCGCATGCGGTTGTACAAATCCATGCGCAAATCGCGGCGTTGGGCCGCGTCGGTGTAACCGGCCAGGGTTTCCACATCTTTGGCAATAAAGTCGGCGGCCGACGAATCGGCGGCGGCCTGTTGGGAATCTTGAGCGTCAGTTTTCTTCTTCGCTTCGGCCACGAACTTTTGGAACAGTTGCCGTCCTTGATCTGAAAGTGCCGCTCCTTGCACGTCCTCCAATTTTTGCTGCAGTTGACTTTCGGTTAGGCCGAATTCCGGCGTGTTTTGCTCGTTGATGCGGGCATCGGCCGACCACGATTCAATATCGCGATACTCCCGCTGGTAGTTTTTCCAGGAGCGGTTGTGATCGGCCGCCAACATCCACACCGTACATAGCAGCATGATTACGCTGGCCACGCCGAACACGACGTGCATCGATTTCAAACTGCGCCAGGTAGATTCTGTTGCGGGCATGGATTTATAAAGCCGCGACCGGTGGTCGCGCTAGCGGGCGAGCGCGCGCTCAAAAATTCAAAAAATACTCCGGAATGGCAATGATGTATTTCAAGTTCACCGTCCAGCGCAGCACCATTTTGATGGGCAGCGTCATCATCAGCAGCAACAAGTTCGACATCAGCATGTAGCGGAAGAAGCCCATCTTCACGAAAAACTTCCGGAAAACGGTCACGGCCATCAGCGGCGGCAACACAATGAAATACGCCAACACGGCCAGGATGCCCGGCGCTTCGCGCAGCACGATGTAACCCAACTGCTCGCCAAAACTGACCCCGCTGGGCGCGTGCGGCAACGATACTTTCAGTCGATCAATCCAAAATATTTCTGAAAGGTTACGGTTATTCAGCACGTCTACCTTGTGCATGTCCCACATTTCAAACGGCCCAAAAATGTTCCAATTCGGCCCGCGCAAAAACGTGCCCAGCACAATCAGCGTGACCCACAATTCCAGAAATCCAAGCTGAAATACGAGGTAACTAAATTTGCGCTCGGCGATTGTGTAGTAGCCGTTCCCCTTCTTGTTGAAATCCATGTAGGGGATGGCCATCAGCCCGAAGATGACCAGGCTCGGCAGCACCACGCCGGCATACCACGGGTCGAAGTACACCAACATTTCTTGCAGGCCCAAAAAGTACCACGGGGCCTTGGACGGATTGGGTGTTTTCACGCGGCTGGCCGGTTCTTCCAGCGGTGCTTTCAAGGCAATGGCCCACACCAACAGCAGCGCCGTCAGGGCGATCATGCAAATGAGCTCGGTGTACACCAGATCAGGCCAGACCAGCACTTTTTCGTCGTCAAGCTTTTCTAGCGGCACTTCGCCCCGGGCGGTCCGCTCGTCGTTCTGCACCGCTTTGGATGCCGCTAGCCAGGTAAAAAAGCCGAGCAAAAACACCATCGACACAATCGGCACGTTGTCGGGCTTGGTGACAATGGCCGCAAAGTTGGGGTCTGTCATCGCCATGCCCATCACCAGCAGCACAATGTTGAGCATGCTCCAGGCGACCATCGGCTGCACGAAGAACTTGCGAAAGATGAAAAACACAATCAAGAGGCCGCTGGTCCCCAGCGAGTAAACCGTCGGACTGGTGAGTTTGTCGACGGTATCGCGCACGAACTGCGGGAACTGCGGCATCATGGCTTCGTTGGCACTGGCCGCCAGCGGCGACAAAATGACAAAGGCCACGGCCACGGCCACCCAAAACAGCGCCGCTCCAATCGCCCCTTTTCGCTTCCACAGCAGCAGGGCCATGACGCCGTTCATCATGGCCAGGACCAAATAATAGCCGCCCAGAAAGCCGGAAATTCGATCTAAAAACGCCGGCAGATTTTCTTCGGCAGCCAACAGCGGCGCGAAAGCCTTCAATGCAATGTGAACGTCCATGGAAGCTAATTCCGACTCGATATTATTTCACCCACCGACCACTAACCACTGCCTACTGCCCGCTGCCTACTAACCGCTGCCCGCTGCTCACAACGGCCCGCTAATGCCGCCATCTTTGCGAACGCGCCAAAAGTGAATGGCCATGAGCGTGGCGGCGGCCAGCGGAATTGCCACACAATGGAGCACGTAAAAACGGTTCAAGGTTTCTTCGCCCACAAAGCGCGCACCGAGCAAACCAAAGCGCGCATCGCTAGCGTTGGTAATCATGTCGATGCCCCCAATCGAAAGCAGCGCATGCCCCGGACCTTCGTGACCCAATAGCGGCGTGGCGCGGGCCATGTTGGAGCCCACCGTAATGGCCCAAATGGCCAATTGATCCCACGGCAGCAAATATCCGGTGAACGAAAGCAGCAGCGTCAGCAGCAGCAAAATCACACCGATCACCCAGTTGAATTCCCGCGGGGGCTTGTAGCTGCCGGTGAGGAACACTCGATACATGTGCAGCCAAACGGTAATGACCATGGCGTGCGCACCCCAGCGATGCAACTCGCGCATAATGCCCAAGCTCACCACGTCGCGCAGCGCCAGAATATCGTTATAGGCCCATTCCAGCGTTGGCCGGTAATAGAACATCAGCAGCACGCCGGTGACCGTTTCCACCAGGAACAGGAAGAAAGTGACGCCTCCCATGCACCAGGTGTAACTCAGCGCGATGCCCTGCTTTTTGATCGACACCGGATGCAAGTGCAGGAAGAAGTTGGTGAGCATCACCACAATGCGATTCCGCCGATCCACCGGCATCGGATGGCGGAAAATGCTCTTCCAAATTTGACTATTGCGAATCGTTTCGCCGAGCGACATGGATAAAAATTAGTTTGTTGATTTTCGTATGCTCCCTCTTCCCTTGCGGAAGAGGGTTGGGGTGAGGGGTAATAATCGGTCCCTCAGACACCGTCAATTCTTCCGCCTCTTCTTCCTCACACGGGCACAAAACAATCAGGATCGGTCCACTGGCCCATCTCTTCCTGGAACGTGCGGCTTTTGTCCACTTCCAACTGTCCGTCGTCGCCAATGCGAATGGCGTAGCGTTCCAGCGGTCGTGGAGCGGGGCCTTCAAAATTAATTCCGTCCTTGTAAAACCCGCTGCCGTGGCAGGGGCATTTGAATTTTTGCTCCGCTTCCAGCCAGTTGGGCGTGCAGCCCAGGTGCGTGCAGACCGTTTTCAAGGCGTAAATTTCCGGCTTGTCGTTGTACTTGCCGTTCACAATCCACACGCCGTTGGTGGCGACAAACTTAGTTTCCACCTGGCCGGGGGCGAAGTTTTCCTTGAAGCCGACCTTGAACCGGCTGGGGGGCTCGGTCAGCACGTTGGGAAACATAAAGCGGGCAAAACCTAACGACCATAAGCCGCCAGTGGCGGCCATGGCCGTCATTCCCAATGCCAATGATGAGCCGAAAATCACGCCCAAAAAGCTGCGGCGATCTTGCCCCTCCGCCGCCGGCTTGGCGGGCGAAAGTTTCGCGTAAGCTGGTTTGGCCGGCATCGGCGGCACCGGAATTTTTTCTTTAGCGGGCCCTTTGGGAGCAGCCTTCGCCGCAGGCAGCGCCGCAGCCTGCGCCTTCGTCATAGGGCCGGGCTTTGTGCCGGCGCGGGCAGCGGCCAAAATGCTGGCAGTATCTTTTTCTTTCGCCACCGGAGCGGCGGGCTTCGCGCCAGCCACTGGCACCTTAGCGGGCGCACTAGGCTTGGCGGCCGCTGGCTTTTCGCCAGGCGCTTTGGCCGCGGGCTTTGTGGCGGCAGGCTTCGCGGGCGCGGCGCCGGCTGCTTTTCCGGCGCGGGCCATGGCCAAAATATCTTTCACATTGGGACGTTCACCCGCCGCAACCGGCTTAGCAGCCGGCACAGGCGCAGCAGTTTCTTCTGCGGCCTCAGGCGCCGCTTCCACAGCTGGCGCAGATTCTTCCGCGGGCGGCGATGATGCTTCCGCCTTCGGCGCCGGCGCGGCACCCCCCTCTTTGTTGTCCGTCTTGCGGGCCGCCGCCAGAATATCGGCGATCGACATCTTTTTCTTGTCTGACATACAAGTCCCTAATCCGCCGGCAATCCATGCGGGCGGTACGCAATCGCCGACGCCATCCGCCTGGGCTGCAGAGACACCCGCGATTGAATCACACCCCAATCCATCAGAATGCACAGCATTGAACCGTGCCGGCACGCTGTTGAGGAGGGGATTGTGAGATTTTTCACGAAGTATCCCATGTTGTAGCTACCATTCGACTTTTGTCAACAGGGGTCTCCCCACGCAGAGGCTCCTTTTCAATTTTAAGTACAACCGCCCACCTCACGAAATCCCCTCGTTGGAAGAAGGCAACCGCAGGCAGCACGCACCAGGCAGAATGAAGAACATAGAACGAAACCTCCAATCCCGCCTTCTGCCAGCCGCCCGCTGCTCATTCCCCACTCCCCATTCCGCATTCCCCATTCTGTTCCTGCCTGCCGCCTGCCGCGCCTCCGCGGTAAAATCCTGAGATACTAAAAAACGAGCGGGCGGAATCGACCGACTGAATCAACGGAGTGTGCTGCCGCATGAACATCTTGATTATTGGCAACGGCGGTCGGGAACATGCCCTGGCCTGGAAAATTAAGCACAGCCCGCGCGTGAAGCGCGTGTTTGTCGCGCCGGGCAACGCCGGCACAGCCGCCGATGCGGAAAATGTAGATATTTCGCCGACCGATTTTCCACGCCTCATTCGCTTTGCCAAAGAAAACGAAATTACGCTCACCGTGGTCGGGCCCGAAGCGCCGCTGGCCGCCGGCATTGTCGATGCCTTCCAGGCAGAAAAGCTGCGCATTTTCGGACCATCGAAAGCTGCCGCCGAGTTGGAAGGGAGCAAAGTGTTCTGCAAAAATTTGCTCCGCCAGGCCGACGTACCCACGGCAGATTATCAAGTGTTCCGCGAATTGCCGCACGCGCTCACTTATTTGCGCGATCGCGAAGACGTGCCCGTTGTGGTGAAGGCCGATGGCCTGGCGGCCGGCAAAGGCGTGTTCGTTTGCAACGGCCGCGCCGCAGCGATGGACGCCGTCAACCGAATCGCCAAAGATAGAGCGTTTGGCCAGGCGGGCCGCCAATTCGTCATTGAAGAACGGCTCGATGGCCACGAAGCCAGCGTGCTGGCCATTACCGACAGCCGCACCATCCTCACGCTTCCCGCGGCACAAGATCACAAGGCGGCTTTCGATGGCGATACCGGCCCCAACACCGGCGGCATGGGCGCGTACTGCCCTACCCCGCTCATCACCGAGGCCGACATGCACCGCATCGAGGAGCAAGTGCTGGTGCCGGTGGTTCACGCGTTGAAGCGCATGCGTCGCCCCTTCCGCGGCGTGCTATACGCCGGGCTGATGATGACCGGCCAAGGCCCGAAAGTGCTGGAATTCAACGTTCGCTTTGGCGATCCGGAATGTCAGCCGCTGCTGATGCGGCTGCAAAGCGATCTCGTGGATTTACTGGAAGCCGTGGCCGACGATCATTTAGCCGGCGTCACTCCGCCCGTGTGGGATCCGCGCCCGGCTGTTTGCGTGGTGATGGCCAGCGCCGGTTACCCGGGCAATTACGAGCGCGGCATTCCGATCCGCGGTCTGGACGAAGCGGCCAAAGTGCCCGACGTGAAGGTGTTCCACTCCGGCACCGCCACGGCCGACGGCAAAGTGGTGACCAACGGCGGCCGCGTCCTGGCTGTTACGGCGCTGGGCAATTCCATTCCCGCCGCCAAGCTTTCCGCCTACACCGCCGTCAAACAAATCCGCTGGGAAGGCGCCTGGTGCCGGAAGGATATTTCGGATAAGGCGCAAAAGTACGACCAATAAATACCGTCGCAGTTGCCGGAATGATAAAATCTGGCTAGAATCTAGCCAGAATGCGACACGACATCATCCTGGCCCCCGAAGCGGTTGTAGACTTGAATAGACTAGCAGCGAACGTCCGCGCGCAAGTTCGTGACGCGCTCGAAACATTTCTGCGACACGATCCGGCTAAAACCAGCAAAAGCCGAATCAAGCGCCTGCGTGGCATATCACGGCCGCAGTACCGCTTGCGGGTCGGCGGCGAAATTCGAGTTTTTTACGACGTCACTGAAAATATGGTTGAAATCTTGGCCATCATTTCCAAAGCCGACGCCGACGACTGGCTCATACAACATGGTGAAACCGATGAAGCAGATTCCACTAACTGATGTCAAAGACGATTTATCAAAGTATCTTCGCCTTGCGGCCAAGGAAGAAATTGTCATCACTCGCCACGGCAAGCCAGCGGGAGTTTTGGTCGGCTTCGCTTCGGAAGATGAATGGTTCGATTACAAGCTGGAGCACGATCCCAGATTCCTGGCCCGCATCTCTAAATCCCGCGCCAGCCTCCGCGCCGGGAAGGGAACGAAATTGGAAAACTTAAAGCCGTAGCGCAACGCAATTGCGATATGCTAAGCTAATGCCAAAACTCCGATCCGACGACAGAACTCCGCAACGCAAAGCGCGCGACGAACAGATTGCCGTCCAGCCGCAATTGCCCGAGCCCAAACTGCCGCCGGACACCAAGCCAGAGCCGGTTGAAGCCCCAGGCATCCACAATGGATATGCCCCAAGCCACACGCAATGACGAACCAGTCATATCCGCCAACCGATAAATTTGAACCAATCTTTTTGCCAAGGAGAATTTCATGAACCAGGAGCGAGTTCTCGGCGTTTATGCTGCCGTCCGCGCATCGTCGACCGGCGAGAGCACTTTCCCGCAAATTATTGCCCGCTTGGCCGAGTTAGGCGTGGAGCGCTACCATGCCGATTACACGCGACTGGAAACACTTTCTACTTCGGCGATGGCGAATCGATCATGACAATCATCCCGCACGGCCAGCAGCCAATTGGCCAGGAATTTTCCGCGCCGGCGGTGGAAGCAGCCGTGCGACAAAGCCAGCGCAACGAGCACACGTACGAAGACTTTGTTCGTAAAACTATGGCCGCCGGCTGCGTCGGCTATTTTGTCCACATCACCGGCCGCCATGCCCTGTACTTCGGCCGCAAAGGGGAAACACACCTGGAACCGTTTCCGGCCACCCCGACCAAATAGCCACGTAGGTTATGCATTTTAAATGGCGCTACCAGTTAGATTCCCTACCGATCCATGTCGAAATCGCCGATGCCGATAAACGTGTTGCCGTTGCCGGCAGTAATGTGCACGCTGCCGCCCAAAGCCAATTTAGAGAGTACCAACGCATCCGAGCCGAAATTCGCGCCGGGCGTGCCGAAATTGATGACCAGATTGGCAACCGACGCAAACGAGGCACTCGCCGCACCGTTGATATGAGTTGGCACGGCGGTCGAGCCAGCGCCGAACGAGTTGAGGCCAATCACCTTGATAACGCTCGGCGAAGAATTCGTAATTAGCACGGCATTGTCGAGCCCCGACCCGGTCACATACAACGTGTTTCCCACTTGAGCGACGGTAACGTTTCCGTCCAACATGCGACGTGATTCAAGATGTTCGAACGCGAAAAGCCTTATGGCGTCTTGTCGGCATAGCTTCGCTCCCAACGGAGCCACCAATGACCAAGAAAAGAAATGCTTCGCCATTTTGCGATCCTGACGAAACGCGCGAAAAGTGGTCGGTAATTATCAAAACCTAGAGACCGTCGCAATACCGAACCGCGCTCTTCAAAATTGCCCGGGTGTCACTGCCGGCTGTACCAGCAGCTTGCACAGCAAATTGTCCGATGGCCCGAATAGCGCCCCAGATGCCGATGGCCACGGCTCATCGCTATCCCACGGGGCTGGCGCGCTTGGGTCCTGTCACGTCCAGCGTACCGGTTCGATGGTTTGATCGATGGGCAGCCCGATCAGGCTTTTCGTGTTCCGTGCTTCTGAGCCGACGACTGCGACTGAGAATGATGAAGGCCAGCGGCAACGTGGTGAGGGCGCCGATCGAAAACAACGTCCAACCCACGGTTTTCCGCTGGGGCTCTGGAACACGGTCTGCCAACAACAGCCCAATCCCCGCGCCGAGCAAACCGCGCGTGCCGGCAATGAAGCCCACTTCCGGCAGCGTCAATTTAGTTTCTCGCATAATCGATTCCTCCCTTGTGATTAACCTCGGGCCCCACAATGGCAACTCGCAGGCCTGCTGCATTAGGATTACTACAGAAATTCTCAAGCATTTTTCCTTACCAAGAATTATACGCCGCCGCGGTGCTAGCCGAAGTGCTGACGCTGCTGGAGAAACTGCCTGCCACAGCGGTGCCCCAGCCGTCCACCGGACCCCACCGGGCATACCATGCCCGGCTTTATGAGGGTGCGGTGGGCGTGGCCGGCTTTATGATGCCCCGTGTACCTAAATATAATGGCGGACGATCACCAAATCACAAAGCCGCGATGGTATCGCCGGTGGCCGCGCACAAAGCCGCGATGGTATCGCCGGTTTCTGAACCGCCATGCAAACCATTGGCTTCCACCTTGTCAAATCCGGCTATGGGTTATGGTTGCCCGGCGACTGTCGAGGCCATTGGTTGGCGGCTTGGGACGAACAGATCGGCTATTATGAGCCGCATCAGTTGCACGGCGGCGATCCAAACCGCGAACGAATGGCTCGTGAGCGGATGAAGCATCCCGTCACGCGATTTACCACAGCCATGGTGGATGCCACGGCCCGTGCAATGGCCGCCTGCGTCGCTGCATCGCCATGGCAAGTTGCGGCGGCCGCGATCGAATCCACGCATATGCACTTGTTGATCACGTACACGCCGCGCGACATTCACGCAGTGGCAAAATGGATTGTCCAGCAAACCACCAAAGCGGTTCACGGCGAGACCGATTTTTCTGGCCCGTTATGGTGCGAAGGCAAATGGTTGACATTCGTCTTCGACGAAGAGCACTGGGAGAACACGCGTCAATACATCGAACGTCACAATCTGCGACGAGGATTGCCTGCCCAACCGTGGGATTGGATTACGCCCGACGCCCGATAAGCGCCGACCATAAAGCCGGTGATGGTATCGCCGGTGGCCGGCGTCGCCCATGTATGATCCACCGGGCATCCGGACCGGGCATACCATGCCCGGCTTTATGAGAGAGCGGCGGGTGTCGCCGGCTTTATGTTAGAGCGCTGGGCGTGGCCGGCGGCTCGTGCCCGTGAATTTCGCACTGGCCCAAAATCTTTCCGATTTTTAGGCCACTCATTTGGTAAAATGCGCGGGAAAGAACAGTGGCTAGTGGCTGGTGAACGGTGGCTGGTTGAAAGTATGTAATCCACCTCCTCACCCGCTCACCCACGCACCCGCTCATCCTTCACCTGCTCACCCGCTCACAACTAGTCCCTAGCCTCTAACCCCTAGCCCCTCAAAAACCCACGATAACAATCAATCGAAAATGCACATCTTTGGACGTAAACCCGCGACCTTTTGTCATGCGCCAGCAAGCGTAAGCTTGCGAGATTGCCGCCTGGGCGGCAGCTGGTTAGCGACAAACTCGCGCGGTTTCGTCGAGAAACAAAAGAGTGCGGCCAAAATGCTGGTGGCCGATGACTGCGATTGCGTGAATGACAGCGGGCGCGTGCTAGCTGCCCGTGGGCCAGCGCATTGCTCTTGGGTCGATCGGGGGGGAATCAATAGCATTAGCGGCTTAGTCCGCAACTGCACCCTGGCGCCGCGACGCATGATGCGTGCGCAATTGGGCCAAAGCCAAGGTGCAGCGGACCTTTTCTCTTCTCATCTACGTGGGTGGCGCATGGATGCTGTTGTGTTTGTGTCGCACTACTGTCCGGGCGAGCGGCTTTCGGGCTCTGATTCCCGCACCGAGCGCGTGCTGCGGTGGTTTTACGAACGGGGTATCGACGTTCATTTTGTGAATTTAACTCGCAAATTGTACGGCCGCTTGCCGCCGGCAAAGTTGCGCCGGCAGATGGCCTCCTTCCATCAAGTGCACCTGGCTGGCTGCGAGGCGAAGGGACCGAAATCGAAGCAGTGGGAAGAAATTACGCGGCCGTGCAAAACGCCAGTGCTGCGATTTCTTTCGGCCCGACAACATCGCCAGGCGACCGTGCAGCAGCGGATTTCGGAAGTGCTTTCGCGCACCGGCGCCAAGATGTTGTGGATCAATCACAGTTTGCTGGCGCCCGCGGCCCCGGCGCCGACAAAGAATCCACAGGTGTTGCGGATTATCGATACGTTCGATGTATTGCACCAGCGCGACGAAAGCTTGCGGGCCGGAGGCTTGCCGCCGGCGCATAACGTCACCCGGCAAATGGAACGGCAAATGTTGGAAACGTTCGATGTGATTCTGGCGATTCAGGATCAGGAGCAGCAAGTGCTGGCGAGCATGTTTCCCGACCGCACGGTGCTGACGATGGGGCATTCGATGGATATTTCTCCGCAGCCTTGTCACAGCGCCGATATTTGCTTTGTGGGAAGCCGATATTACGTGAACGGCGTGAACCTGCTGAAGTTTTTGCACGAAGCGTGGCCGGCCATTCGGGCGCGGTGCCCCGACACGAAATTTCAAGTGGTGGGCGGAGTGTGCAAAAGCCCGCAAATTATTGAGGCGGCACGCGGCGATCGGCGGATTGTGCTGCGCGGCATGGTTCTCCACACGGCAGATATGTTCCACGGTCCCGCGGTCGTGGTTTGCCCGCTGTGGATGGGAAGCGGATTAAAAATCAAAATGGTGGAGGCGCTTTCGCACGGCAAGGCAACAGTGACGACGCCTGTGGGATCGCAGGGATTGGAACAAGGCGCCGGCAGCGCGTTTTTGGTGGTGCAAGAGCCGGCCGATTTTGTCCCGCCAATCGTGGAATTGCTTACAAATGCGCAGCGCCGGGAACAATTGGAAACTACCGCCATTGACTTTGCCCGAGCGCACTTTCAAACCGCGTTTGTCTGGCAAGAAATGAATAACTACCTGGATCAATGGAGAAAGCAAAATCGCATGGCGAAATCAGCGTGACAGCCATGTGTCGCATGACAGCTATGTGTACTGCGGCGGTTCCCACACCTTGGCGATTAATCGAGCCCGAACTGGCGCAGCCAGTGTTCGACTTCGCCGGGCGAAAGCGGACCGGCCGGCTTGGGAACATCGGCCGTAGGATTTGCGTCCGGGGAGTTGGCATTCAGGCGAGCCGCCCGATCGCGCAGCAACTGGGCGAACCAGACATCGCTATCGACCGCAACGGCACGCCGGCGCTGGGCGGCTTTTTGCAGACGATGATCGCTGGAAACGACCGTCAGCCGCTTGGGCGCACTGTCGGCGGCAATCAAGCGTTCGATGACGCTGTCGGCATCGTCGTCTTTGGCGGCGAACATGACCGTAATGCCCCGATGCTTTTGCTCCCGGGCCACGCCCCAAGGCGATTCGGAAGCATCGAACACGACCGTGGCGCGCGGCACTTCTTCGGGCACAAGCGATTCGGCCAGCGTGTTAAGCAGCGCCTGCCGTGCCCGTTCCAAATTTCCCGGCCCCTTCCCGCGCGACGGAATGCCGGTGCTATTCAGCAAGTTGTAGCCATCGATGATCAGGCTCATTTCGCAACTTCGTACTTCACGCGGCCGCCGACAATGACCGTGTCGGCACGGCCGTGTAGTTGCCAGCCGGTGAAGGGCGTGTTCACGCTTTTCGAGTGGAAGCGGTGCGGATCGACGGTCCACCGGGCCGCGGGATCGATGATGGTGACATCGGCATCGGCTCCCACGGCGAGCGTCCCCTTAGGAATGCCCAATACTTCGGCCGGATTGATCGTCATTTTTGCTAGCGCCGTGGGCCAATCGAGCACGCCGGGTTCGATGAGCTCCGTGATAACCAAGCCGAGGCACGTTTCCAACCCCAGAATACCGAACGGGGCCTGGTCGAGCTCCCGCATTTTTTTCTCCGGGGCGTGGGGCGCGTGGTCGGTGCAGATGACGTCGATGGTGCCGTCGGCCAACCCGGCCAGGCATTTTTCCACATCGCGTAGACTGCGCAACGGCGGACTCATTTTGAAGTTGCTGTCGAAGCTGCGCAAAGATTCGTCGGTGAGCGTGAAATGGTGCGGGCAAATTTCGGTGGTGACGCGCACTTCTCGCGATTTAGCCCGACGGATGATTTCCACGCTGCCGCCGCTGGAAACGTGCATGACGTGGATTCGCCCGCCGGTGGCTTCGGCCAGCAGAATATCGCGGCTGACCATGACGTCTTCCGCAGCGCCCGGCATGCCGGGAAGGCCCAGTTGCAGCGACGCCAAGCCTTCATGCATTACGCCGCCGCGAGTAAGTTCGCGCACTTCGGCGTGGTTGAGAATGGGCTTGTCAAACATCAAGCAATATTCGAAAGCGCGGCGCATTAACTCCGGATCGTACACCGGAGCGCCATCATCGCTGAAGCCGACCGCGCCGGCGTGCACCAGTTGGCCGAGTTCCGCCAGTTCTTTCCCCTCACGGTTTTTGCTAACGCAGGCGACCACGTACACGTTGCAATTATCTGCCCGGGCGGCCTGTTGCTGGATAAACTCTACGCTGGCCTGCGTATCCAGGGGGGGATCGGTATTGGGCATACAGGCGATCGAAGTGAATCCGCCGGCCAGCGCGGCCGCGGTTCCGGTGGCGATGGTTTCGTCTTCCTCTCGACCCGGCTCGCGTAAATGCACATGCATGTCGATCAACCCGGGCGAAACAATTTTTCCGCTGGCGTTAATAATGCGATCTTGCCCATTCGGCGGCACATCGTACCCGGCGATTTTGCCATCACGCAGCAACAAATTGGTGACGCGGTCAATTCCTTGGCTGGGATCGATCACTCGACCGTTTTGGATCAGAATACTTGACATGATGAATTTAGAACAATGAAATTAGCTTTCGCACGTTCCACATACGAGCCACAACACCGCCATCCGCACCGCCAGACCGTTGGTGACTTGATCCAGAATGACCGAATGGCTGCCGTCGGCCACATCGGCGGTGACTTCCACGCCACGATTGATGGGACCGGGGGCCAGAATCAAAATGTCTTTTTTCGCTCGAGCCAGCCGTTGACGATTCATGGCATATAACAGGGCGTATTCACGGACCGAGGGAAACGGCCGCGTGCTTTGGCGCTCAAATTGAATGCGCAGCAAGTTCAGTACATCGCAGCGAGGCAAAATCTCGTCCAGATTGTAAGAAATTTCAACGCCCAGGTGTTCCCACAACGGAGACACCAGCGTGGACGGGCCGCACAAAATTACATGCGCGCCGAGTTTTTTCAGTCCCCAAATATTGCTGCGGGCCGTGCGGCTGTGGGCGATATCACCGATCAGTGCCACCGTGAGCCCGTCCAACCGCCCACGGTGCTCCCGGATGGTCATCATGTCGAGCAGGCCTTGCGTGGGATGCTCGTGCGGTCCGTCGCCAGCATTGATGACGGAACATTCCAGGTTTTCCGCCAACAGTTTGGGCGTGCCCGGCGTGCTATGGCGAACGCATACCACATCGACGTTCATGGCCTCGATGTTTTTGGCGGTGTCGATGAACGTTTCGCCCTTGGAAAGACTGCTGCCAGAGGCAGAAAAATCGACGGTGTCGCCCCCCAGGCGACGCATCGCCAGCGAAAAGCTGGTGCGCGTACGGGTAGAATTTTCAAAAAACAAGTTGGCCAAGGTTTTGTTTTGCAGCACGGAGATTTTTTGCTTGCAGCCCCCGGTGGCTTCTTTGAAATGGACAGCGGCGTCAAGGATCAAGCGGATTTCCTCCGCAGTGAGGCTTTCCATATCGAGCAAATGTCGCCGGGTCCAAGCCGATGGAACGGTTGTGAATTCATCGAGGGCAATGCTCATGCGCGCACAACCTCGCCTTTCATTTTTGGCAGATTCTTTTGACCGTCGAGGCCGCTGAGTTACAAACCAGGCCGACACCGCAGATTCTAACAACCCAACTCGTGCATGCATAGGCGCGGCAATGGTGCAAGATACGTGGCGGATTCGACTTATGTGTTTTTTTGCGTGATATTATCGCAGCCACAATTACCCAATGATGTCTTGTCAAAATCGCGAGTTTTTCCTACTATCCGGCCCACTTTTCCACGGCCGGATTCCCGCCGGCTTGCCTGCCAGGGGGGCGCGGCTAAGCCGCATGCAGATGAATGCGATATTTGGTTTGATTCTCGTCTTCTGAACTTCGTACTCGGCGGCCAAGGATGGATTGCCGAAATTTGATCTTGCGCAGCTTGTGGGCCGCGATGGCCGGGCTGATGCTCTGTACTGGCTGCATTTATTTTCGCGGACCGAAACCACCGCCAGTTGCAACACCCGATGCGAATAAAGCCACGACATCCGCGGATGCAGCTGCCGGAGCAAATGCCAACGGTTCCCTCGCCACGCCCGCTGAGTTGGCGGCAATCATGGCCGAAGTGCAACAACTCGGCACGCTCGATCCGGCAGCGCAAAACGCGTTGCTGGAAGATTTGAAGAAAACCGATCCGTCGCTGTGGCCGCAGTTGGTGCAAACATTTCGGGCCTCAATTGCCTATCGCAAGCAGGCAGAAGAGCGAGCCCGGATAGCAGCGCAACAAACAGGTACAGTTCAACCGGCCGCATTCAACGACGGCCATCAAACAGACGGCACCGGGCCCCTCAAGCTGCCTGAGGCCGACGACAGCACATTGTCGCCGAAGGCCGCGCCAGCCGAACTTGCTTCGAACTATCCCGATACACACCTTCCGGCAGTGCACGTTGGTAGCGCAACGAACGACGATTGGCATGCGCAGTTGGCTGCGGCGATTCAAGCCTTAGAAGCACACACCACAAATTCCGGCGGTGCAAACACATCGCTAAGTGCGGTTGATGAAGCAACGTTGCGGATGTTGTACTTGGTCGCCGGCCGGCGTGATGATGCTTTAAAGCCTGTCGCTGGTACCGGGGACACAAATCAAGAGTTTTGGAGCGAAGAATTATTCGGACTGGCCGCGGTGCTAGACGAGCAACATATGCCCGATGCACAGCGCCGCGCTGCCGAAGCCGCTCAGCATTTGCGGGAAGCGGCCTCAAAGCTCGGCCAATCGGGGACGCTGGTAGCGCGAAACCTTACTTTTTGCACGGAAGTTTCGAGTTACGGCATCTACAAGCCCTTTCCGAAATACGAATTCAAGCCAGGCCAGGAAGTGGTGCTATACGCGGAAGTGGAAAACTTCTCCAGCGACAACTCTGACAAGGGTTATCACACTGCTTTGAAGAGCAGTTATCAGATTGTCGACAACCGTGGAGCGCGAGTGGCGGAGCAAGAGTACGCCACAACCGAAGAGTGGTGTAAAAATCCGCGACGCGACTTTTTTGTGCGCTATTTTTTGTACATGCCCAAGCGCATCTACGACGGCAATTACACATTGCAACTTACCGTGGAAGACACGTTGGGCAACAAAATGGCGCAATCAAGCATTCCATTTTCAATTGTCGGGGCGGATTGAAAGCGCATTGCCTCCTACGGTTTCCACTGTAATCGCAGAACGCCCGGCCGCTGGGCAATTTGCTCGATAGCAACCGGTATTTCAGTGGCTGTCTCAGGCGCGTGCCAATCGAGCTCGTACTGCAACTTGCGAATTTGCGACCGGGGCACGATCGTGATCGAACAGGCTGCGATTGTCAACGGCCCAATACGGAGGATGTTGCGGATATCTGCATCGGTCGGCCCATCGGGGGCTAATTTAACGACCAAGGCGGCTCGGCGATCTCGCACCAACGATTTGTCCATACTCTTCAACCCCCATAACACCATAATCGCCAACGCAGCAGCAGCCGCGCCGAGCCAGATTTGTCCGCCTCCAAAGCAAAGACCCATCACGGTGGAAAACCACAGCGTTGCGGCGGTTGTGACGCCGAGCACCATTTTTCCGCGCCGCAAAATCGCCCCAGCGCCGATGAAGCCCATTCCCGACAAAATGCCCAAAGGGAATCGCATGAGATCCAGAACGATAAACGAATCAGATTTTTTCCCTGGCGTGTTCATGAGCAGATTCGCTTGGAGCATAGAAATGGCCGCCGCCAGGCTGACCAGCATGACGGTGCGAAATCCAGCGGCGCGTCCCTGCTCGCCACGATTAATGCCAATCAACGCGCTAGCGACGACCGTGAATGCCAGTCGAATTGCAACGTCGGTCCATTCGATCGTGGGGGACATAATGGTCAATTCCCTGAATTAAAGTTTTCGCAGAAATCAACTGCAGCAATGGGCACGCTGGCGCCAAATCTAGTGTAAATTAAGCGCTTTGCCACGGCCAGCAGTCGAGTGTTTCAGAGCCAGGGCAGCACCGCTTGAAAAATGCTTACGACGTCATTGTGATCGGTATCGGCGGCGTAGGAAGCGCTGCGCTATATCATTTGGCTCAGCGGAACATCAAAGTGCTGGGATTGGACCGTTTTCCGCCAGGGCACGATCGGGGTAGTTCCCACGGCCGCACGCGTGTTATCCGCCAGGCCTATTTCGAACATCCCGATTACGTGCCGCTTCTGTTGCGGGCGTATGATCTGTGGGAAGAACTTTCCCAGCGCTGCGGGAAGCAGCTATATCACGAAATTGGTTTATTGCAAATCGGTCCGCCCGATGGGCATATTGTGCCGGGGGTACTGAAGGCCGCTGAGCAGCACGGTTTATCGATCGATCGGCTGACTGTTCCACAAGCGATGAGCTGCTTCCCGGCGTTCCGAGCACCCCGTGAATGGGAAGCGGTTTTCGAACAGCGTGCCGGCTATCTCAATGTCGAAGATTGCGTCAGGGCGCATTGCAACGAGGCCCAAAAGCAAGGTGTGGAATTGCGCACCGGGGTAGAGGTGAGCGGTTGGTCGGCCAGCGATACCGGTGTGTCAGTCGACACGAATGCAGGCAAGTTCAGCGCAGGAAAACTCGTCATCGCGGCTGGACCGTGGGCGAATAGATTCGTAAGTGGATTGGGCATTTCACTTCAAGTGCAACGGAAGGTCGTCTTCTGGTATCCGATCCAAAATGATGCGTTGCGAGCCGATCGTGGTTGCCCCGCCTATCTATTTGACACGCCGGAATGCCCATACGGCATTCCGCAACTGGACGATTACGGTTTCAAAATTGCCGAGCACAGCGTAGCAAAAGAAGAGCACGCAATCGCCGATCCGTTGACGGTGAATCGGCGGTTGAATCCTTCGGAGCAAGCATGCGTAGAAAAATTTCTAAGCATTCACATCCCGGACGTGGGTCGGCCGCTTTTACATCACAGCGTGTGTCTCTACACCATGTCACCGGATGAGAATTTCATTGTCGACGTGCATCCGCAATATCCGCAGGTAGCGTTTGCTGCGGGGTTATCTGGACACGGCTTTAAATTTTCTTGCGTGCTGGGAGAAATTCTGGCCGATTTGGCGATTACCGGTCGCACCTTGCATCCCATTGGCTTTCTCAATTGCCGCCGGTTTGGGACTGTCTAAAGATTCGGTTCTGGGCTGCGCCGTCGGAGTTCATCGCGCAAGCGGGCCGCTTCCTCAAACTGTTCTTCGGCAATGGCCTGTTGCAAATCGGCCTTGAGTTGATCGAGCGGATCAGGCGGAGGCGGAGGCAGCGCCGGTTGGCGATTAACCATTTGCTCCCGCCATTTTTCCAGGTGCATGAGTTCGCCGCAGCGGTCAGCCCGATCGAGCTGTTCGTACTCTCCCAAAAACTTGCGGATGCCGGTAATGCCCGCATCAATAACTTTGATGGCCGCTTCGTAATCGCCCAACTCCGCCAGCGGTGTGGCCACGGCCTTGGTGTGCATCATGGTGACATAAGGGCGATATTGATCGAATAGCAGTCGGTCCTGGTCTTTTGCGGCGAATTCACGCACAAATGCAAACAGCTTGAGATTTCGTGAAGTATCCCGGGCACACAGCTCGTACCGTTCCAAATGCCAAAAGCTGAGGTACCGATGGTAATACTGCACACCTTCGCGCAACAGAAGCTGACATTCATCGGCAGTAAGTTGAAACGAAGCGCCATCAGGATGAGCCTGGTCGTGCTCTTTTTGTCGATGACGGAACAAATCGAACCACGATTCCTGGCCTTCTGGCCGCTGGCCATCGGGGCGGCCGTCGATTTCCATTTGCAACAGGCCTAAATCGAGGCGAACTTGGATTTTATCGCGCCCGTCATTGCCGCGAATAATTCGCACGGCAAAGTGATCGGGATTGTGTTCCCAGCCGTCGAGAATGGGGGTTAGATCGTTCGACACGGCAATCCAGCAACCTTGCGGCTCGCGAATGAAATGCCCAACAGGGCGCGCACTATAACTCCATAATCATGCGGTGAGATAGCAAGCGAAACAAGGGGAGCGCTCTGCTAGCCACTGTTGGTTGTTTGCTCGCGGTTGATCGGTTCCATGACCTTCGTGTTCCGCTCAACGGCCAGCACAATGGTGCGTTGTGAGCTGCCGTCTTTGGTGCAGGCTACTAATGGAATGACCTGGCGGCGGTTGGGCAAATCGACCCGTACGCTAAAACTGCCGTCGGGACGCAGCTTGATGGGCGCTCCTTGAAGCGTCACTTGAGCATCGGGATGCGTCGTGCCGTGGATGACCATTTCTGTCTCCACTCGGAAACGAACGGTGCGATCTTGGGAAATCAACGTTTCTGCGCTCACCCGGTAGCGTTCGCTTAACGTTCCACCCACCGGCCGGCGCAGGCGTTCTTCCATTACTTCTTGCAATTCGCCGGAATTGCTTTCTTGCGAATAGCCGCCACTCATGGCGTAAATTTTGTCGCAGTTTTCCACCACTTCGGTCCAGTGGTTGTCTAGCTTTTCGCTACTCGTCGATGCCGGCGTGCTAACCGTATTGCTGCGAGCCAGCGAAAAAAATCGACCGTTAGCGGCTAAATAACCAATTTCCAAGCGATAAGTTTGCGGCGGGTTGCCGACATCGATGTACCAATTCTTCACACCGCCGTGAATTAGAATATCGCGCGCCACCCGTTCGGCCGCAGTGGACGAACCCGAGCCCGATATTTCCAACACACGCAATATGGGCTTAGCAGTATGCCAATGTTGCCCTAGGGCTGCTTGAGCCCGAACAACACCGGCCGGCGTCAACTCCCAATAAGCGTGCAACCAATAGGGTCCACGGACCATGACCACCAAGCGATCCTTCGCTGCCGCACCGCTACGTCCATCCAATCCGTCGACTGCTAGTATTTTTGCGCGCATCAACCGTAGTTTTGCTTGTTCCAAACGCTTGGTGATTCGCGAATTATGATTTGACCCGTTAATTCTGCTGGATGAAGAATTTCCGCTGCGGTCCGATCCGTTCCTAGTAACCCCACGCTTGATATGGCCTGAACTCCTCATGGACACTCCAGGTTTACTAGGTGATTTTGATGTCGCAACTGCCCGTTTGGCCAGATGCAACAAAGCGCAGACTAGTTGGTCTTTACGCATCGAACGCCAGCCATTGACGCCTCGCTTCCGAGCCATGTTGGCCAGATCTTTAAGGCTACGGGCTTTTAAAGTTTGGGCGGTCATTCTTGGACATCCCTTCGCTTCCTCTCGGCGCAGCACACTTCTTCACACCGAGCTAGATGGTGAATAGAGAATCCTCCCTGACCTTCCAAACTCAATCTTGCGATAACCCCTCGGAAATCCCTATCCGAAGGCGACGCTCAACGGCCAATCTAAGTAATGAAAATGGAGGCAATGTGGCTTCCGGTGGCCAACCAGCTGCCAGGACCCAGCGGTTTCACACCCGCTTATACCGATTTTAACTAGAATTCCATAAAACGCAACGAATTAGCTGCCTGTGACCATTCGGCGTAGGCTGGCATTGAGGAAATGTAAATTACTTGCTGATAGCATGTTATGGTGTTACACACTCCCTCATTGTGCGCAAAGATTGTTGCAAGGGCAGAGTTGAACAATAAACAGCGCGATAAGTTACACTCCGACGCCAGATATTCTGAAGTTAAGCCTTTTGTGTGAAATGGGATGCGCGCCTTGGGGTGATTTTGTGAAAAAAATCACAAATTAAGGACTCACTCGTTGACGGTTAATTCCGCTCTGATTAGATTGTGCCCTAACCAGTTCCTGCGGCGTGGGTTGGATCAGTGCTGTACACGGTGCAACGGCCGATTTGCTGTGTCAGATTTCGCTGGCGTGGTTGCCGAACAACGGGCATCGATGACGCAATGGTTTATTAACTTTCTGTCGTCATCGATTACCGTACCGTGATCCATGGACCGGCTTCCCGAGGACAATCGTTCAATTATCGCGCGGGCTTACAGCTGGGCAACGATGGTCATTGTGATCGTCGGGGAGATGGTGGTGCCGGGGTTGATTGGCTTATGGATTGGTCGCTCGATTGGCGCGGGCGCCATGATTGCATTTGCCTTGATTGGCTTTGCCGCTGGCATGACCGTAGCGATCATGCATTTAATACGGCTCACAAAAAGCAAAGACTTGAACAAACTCTGATGGCGATGTTAAGCCCAGCGCTCAAACAACGAATTGCAGAATTAAGAATCGCTGGACGCGCCGGGATTTTAGCGCTGCTGCTTGCAAGTGTTTGCTTGGTGGTTTTGCCCCTGACGTTTTTGCGGGCGGGACTCGATGGTGTTTTGG
>DASRSD010000177.1 GCA_035656635.1 Pirellulales bacterium | reverse complement strand
TATTCAAACCGTGACTGCCGAGCATTACTCGGGCAATTCCGCACTGCAAATTCAAATTGATGGCCGCGACGAAATCGACACCACCAAAGCGGCATACAAAGCCTCGATCGATAGCGTTACATCCTATGACAAATTTTCGCCGCGGGTGCTTGAGCCAGCAGATTTTTATCACGGCTTTGCGATGAAAATCGATCCGTCTTATTACAAACTGCCGGCAACGGGCGATTTACTGTTCGAACAGTGGTGGCAGGGCTCGCCGTATCATCCGCCCGTATCGCTGGTAATTGTTAGCCCGGCCGATTGCGCAGCTCACGGTTGGAACAATACCGGCCGCAACGGCAACTTCGCACTCATCCTCCGCGACGATGAACACGACGCTTTGAGCACTACGCCCGGCGAGTCGCAGTACTTCAATCTTGGCCCAGTTGTTACGGGTCAGTGGATGCGTTGGCTCGTACACGTGCGGCCATCGGCGGCAACGGCCGAAGGCGCCATCACAATCACGCTTAACGATCAAGAAGAGCTGAAACTTGAACACGTTAAAGTCGGCTACAACCCTGACAATCCGCAATACAACGATCACAAGCCTTCGCGGCACATCGCCGGCGTGAACGTGTGCCTGTACCGCATGAATGGACAGAGCTTTCAGCGATTCTTCTTCGACGAAATCAAATTCGCCGACCGTTATGAAGATGCGGCTACTCCCGCCCAACCCTAACCGGCTGACTGCCGGACGCCGTCCACAAGCGCCAACCACTTACTTCACGGGCGTTGCTTTACCCATTGTTTCTTTGGCAGCTATCACAGTCGCAGGGCCATCAATGCGCTTTAAATCCATGCTTCCTTCATACCGCGAGCCCGTAAATTGAATTTTGAATACATCCTGTGTCAACGTGCCGGTCCATTGATACTCGGCGCCGTCAATCGTGGCCGTGCCTGTCACTGGATCACCGCAAAACTCAACGGTGTAGTCAAAATCGACATGTTCCCACATGCCCCAAAAACGCCCTTGCCAGTGCTCGTCAGAAATTTGTTTGACGATGCAATTGGCCGTGCCGTGTAACTTTTTGCTCTTGGTGGTTTGCCAAGTGCCAACATAACGGCCTTCGATTTTGCTCGGCGCGCCGTCTTTATTATTTGGAGCCACGGTCGGTTTATTTGGGGCTGCGTCGGCTTTGTTTGGCTTCCTGTCGGTTTTGATTGGCGACGTATTTGCCTTTGCCGCTGTTACGTTAGTTTTGTCAGTTGGTGTTGCGTCGTTTTTGACCACGACTGCGAGGGCAACGTTTTCCCACCCGGTCGTACACACTGCCAATCCCACAAGAAGATAGACCGTCGCGAGAGTTTTCATGTTTACCTCCGCGAATAATTTCGTTGCCCCTTGTTTTGAGCGGAATACAGTGCAAGTACTGTGCCTTGGCCCCCGATTCTGCCACAATTCTGTGCCCTTGCTGGACAATGAATTGACCTCGCGTTACGCTAAATGTCGCTGAGCTATCCCCTTTTCCTGTGTACAAGGGAATTTCTATGGGCGCGACGTTTACGCTGACCGTTAACGGCCAAAAGCAGCAAGTCGTTTCCGATCCACAGCGGTCACTGCTAGAAGTGCTCCGGGAAGATTTGCAGCTGCTGGGCACCAAATACGGATGCGGGGAAGCACGTTGCGGAGCATGCAGTGTGATTGTTGATGGCAAACGCGTGTTCTCCTGCCGCACAGCCATTGAAGATGTGGACGGAAAAACTGTCCGCACTATCGAAGGCTTGGCCGATGGAGACAAGCTCCACCCGGTGCAACAAGCGTTTTTGGAAGAGAATGCATTTCAGTGCGCGTACTGCACCTCGGGCATGATCATGTGCGCCTTAGCGCTCCTGGAAGAAAAGCCCAACCCAACCGACGCTGAAATCATCACCGGAATGAACCGCAATTTGTGTCGCTGCTGCAGCTATCCGAAAATCACCAACGCCGTGCGCCGCGCTGCCAAAACCGCTACCTTTGCAGGGAGGGCGTAACGATGAGCACTGTCGCGCTGCCTGAAAATAAAACCGCTGCCAAGGAATCGACCACCCATAATTTACCCAGCCTTACCGAGTCCAGCGCCCATAACGGACCCCAGCACCCACACTCCAACCCTCTTCCAGAAGGAGAGGGAGTATCCATCGTCGCCGTGCCCGATCCGGTTTCGCTGGCATATGACGAACCGGTCGATCGAATCGAGTTCAATTTCGGCGTCGATCGCCGCCGGGTTCTGCAAACCCTGGGTGCGGGTTTGCTGATCGCCGTCACCGAACCACTTTGGGCCCAAGTAAACGAAGAAGATGCCCTGCGCCGAGAAGCTGCGCAACGCAAAGGGGGAGGGAAAGGGGGCGTTCGTGGTGGTGGACAGCCGAAAGTGGCCGCTCGGCTGCACATTGGCGCCGATGGCAAGGTCACCCTGCTCACCGGCAAAGTTGAATGCGGCCAAGGTTCGCGGACCGAGTTCACCGAAGCGGCCGCCGAAGAATTGCGCCTGCCGGTTTCGGCCATCACGCTGGTCATGGCCGACACGGCCCTAGTGCCCAACGACGGCCTCACCGCCGGCAGCGGTTCTACTCCCAATACAGTGCCTTCCATTCGCCGAGCTGCTGCCGCGACGCGTCAAATTTTGATTGGTCTTGCGGCCAAAGGCTGGAATGTCGAGCCATCTGAAGTAGAAGTGCGCGACGGCAGAGTTATCCACACAGCTAGTAACCGAGATGCAACCTATGCCGATCTGGCTTCGTCTGCTGACGCCGCCAAAGCGTTCGACGATGTGCCTGCGCAGGTCGAAGTTACACCGGTAAAAAGTTGGAAGGTTATGGGCGTTCCTACCCCGCGGCCCAATCGGGAGGAGTTGGTAAATGGCAAGCATGTTTACCCATCCGATATAACACGGCCTGGCATGTTGTATGGGAAAGTACTGCGCGCTCCATCGTTTGGGTTGCAATCGAAGCCGGCCAAGCTGAAATCAGTCGACTTGAACGTCGCTAAAGCAATGGACGGTGTCGTGGTGACCAAAGACGGCGACTTCGTCGGTGTCGCCGCGCCAACTACATTTCGAGCAAATCAAGCGCTGGAGGCAATTGCCGCGACGGCTGAATGGGAGCACCCCTCACATCCCGACAGCGATCAACTATTCGAGCACCTCGAAAAAACCGCTCGTGGGGGCGTGTCAAAAAATCCCAACGCAGACGAAATGGCTGCGGCCGCCAAAACCGTGAAGCAAGATTATCACGTGGCTTACATCCAGCACTGCCCGATGGAACCGCGTTCCCAAGTGGCCGAATGGGAAGGCGACAAGCTGACCGTGTGGACTGCCTCGCAAAATCCCTTTGGCGTGCAAGGAGAATTGGCTCGCGCCTTCAGCATTCCGCAGGAAAAAGTACGTGTGATTGTGCCTGATTTTGGCGGTGGCTTTGGTGGTAAGCACTCCGGCGAATCGGCGATTGAAGCCGCACGGTTGGCAAAGGAAGCCGGCAAACCGGTGTTGCTGCATTGGACCCGGGCTGAGGAATTTACCTGGGCCTATTTCCGAGCTGCGGCACTGGTAAAGGCCGAAGCTAGTTTGGATTCCGACGGCAACATTACCAGTTGGTACTTTGTGAACATCAATCCGCCGGAACGGTCTGCGGTCGATCCGCCGTATCGTGTGGGAAAGAAGTTTGCCCAAATGCAAGCGGCTGCTGCACCGTTGCGGCATGGCTCCTATCGTGCGCTCAGCGCTACTGGCAATACTTTTGCTCGCGAAAGCCTGATGGACGAGCTGGCTGAAGCCGCGGGCAAAGACCCGCTGGAATTCCGGCTGGCTCATTTAGACGACCCACGCCTACGGGCAGTGTTGCAAGAAGCGACCTCACGATTCGATTGGACCACTCGCCGCGGCAAGAACGTTGAAAACGTTGGCATTGGCCTAGCCTGCGGGACCGACAAGAATTCGGTAGTGGCCGCTTGTGCCGAAGTGGAGGTCGATCCTAAGTCAGGCCAAATTTCGGTTCGTCATGTATGCGAAGTATTTGAAGCTGGCGCAATCATCAATCCCGAGAATTTACGCACCCAAGTGATGGGAGGCGTGATTATGGGTATTGGCGCCGCTTTGCGAGAGGAAATGAAATTTGCCGATGGCAAAATGCTGAATGCCGCCTTTTCCAAGTATTTGGTGCCGCGGTTTGATGACGTGCCGGAATTGGATATTGTTTTGCTCGATAAACCATTGCCTGGGCGGCCCGACGCTCCTTCGGCGGGCGCCGGCGAAACGCCGATCATTGCTGTTGCTCCGGCCATCGCCAACGCCGTATTCCACGCGACTGGCCAACGCATCCGCCAAATGCCAATTAAGCTTACGGCAACAACTTAATCGATGCCTGTGAACATCGCTGCTATCATTTTGGCGGCTGGTCGCTCGCAGCGGATGGGAACGCAGAAGCTGCTTTTGCCGTGGGCGAAGCAAACCGTGATTGGCCATATTGCCGACCAAATTATTGCCGCCGGCATCAACAAAATTGTTGCGGTAGTCGGTGCAGATCGCGACGCCGTGACAGACGCTCTGGCCGGGAGAGACCTTATTTTGGTCGAAAATCCAAATCCCGATGGCGACATGCTTAGTTCTATCCGTTGCGGACTGCAAGCACTGTCCCCCGAGTGCAGCGCCGCCTTGATTGCCTTAGGCGACCAACCTGGAATTCAAGCTGATTTCGTTTCCCAACTACTTCGGTTCTATGGTGATTCGAACGGCGCCATCGTTGCGCCCATAGCTGCTGGCAAGCGCGGTCATCCGGTAATTTTGCCGTCGCGATATTTTGCCGAAGTGCTAGAACACTTCGACGGTGTCGGATTACAAGGATTACTTCAAGTGCATTCCCATGACGTTCGGCTTCTCGCCGTTTCTAATGCGTCTGAGCTAGCAGATATGGACTACCCACAAGATTACGAGCGATTTCGTCGCGACTTGAAGGGTTAATCCAAATCGGCGGCATGCTAAGAAAACTGGGCGGTTTGCATAGCTGTAGTTGAGTCTACCGATCACAGCGAATTTGTGTTTTCGCCAAAGTCTACGGGCTGATGGGACCGATACCAAGCCTGCCATTTGTATCGGCAAGCGGCGCGCGCCATGGCGCGCACTGCTAGCAGCAAATGGTCCCGGGGGGGACGACGTGGATCGCTTCAGCGATTTTCGATGGCCAATAGCGCCCAGCGCGAGCAGCCATCGCCCAGCAGACTCCCACGGGGGTTTTGAAAGCAATGAATTACCGCATCCGATTCAGCCGCAGAGTATTGGTGTCGGCCTGCCTGCTTCTTTTGGCCGCGTGTGCCACGGGCTGTTCGCCTACCCAGCCGTTCTATTTCTCTGAGGATGGCGATCTGTCGCACTATGTGGGCTTGGCGACAAACATCGAGTATCCCGACACTAAGACGTGCAGCATTCAGGAAGTGAGCGATCCGCCGGCGCCATTGACGGTTAGCAATCCAAAACCGGAGGAAATGTGGGATTTATGCTTGTCCGATGCGGTCCGCATTGCGTTGGAGAACGGCAAGGTTATGCGCTCCTTGGGCGTGCGATTGTTTATTCAACCCAATACAGCACGCACACAGGTCACTCAAACGCCGGAAGTTTTGCTGACGCAATCGCCTAGCGTCCAGACGGTTTACGAACCGGCGTTGTTTGAAACCGATCCGGTGTTTGGCGTAGAAGGCGCCCTCTCCGCATTCGATGCCCAATTGCAGGCCAGCGCCGACTGGAATAAGCACGACGAACCGCAAAATATTATTGGCGGCATTAATCAGTTCCCTAACAACGTGTTCCACGGCGATACCGGTACGTTCCAAGCTGGCTTTACCAAAACAACGGCAACGGGTGCGGAAGTCACCGCGTTTGAAAACACCATCTACAACGACAGCAACAGCGGCTTTCAGCAAACCAGCAGCGACTGGACGCAAAACTTTGAATTGGGCTTCAAGCAACCGTTATTGCAGGGCGCTGGCAGCCTGTACAACCGCATTGCCGGTCCGTTCGATCCACTTCGCGGCATCGGCACCTATTTGCAATACGATGGCGTAATTATCGCCCGGATCCGTACCGACATTCGTTTGGCCGATTTTGAAGCCGGCGTGCGGAACTTTGTTGAAGATGTTGAAAACGCTTATTGGGAGCTTTATTTCGCCTATCGCAACCTAGAGGCCACCAAGGGGGGCCGCGATGCTGCTTTGCAAACCTGGAAAGAAATCCATGCCAAGTACGAGGTTGGAGCCCGCGGCGGCGAAGCCGATAAAGAAGCCCAATCGCGTGCTCAATACTTCCTGTTCCGCAGTTCGTTGGAAACTGCTCTGAACGACTTATACCGCGCTGAAAACCGGCTGCGCTACATGATGGGTCTGGCTGCAACCGATGGCCGGCTGATTCGCCCCTGCGACGAGCCAACCGACGCCAAGGTCTGCTTCGATTGGTCCGACATTCATGCCGAAGGCTTGTGCCGTTCCGTTGAGCTTCGTCAGGAAAAATGGCGCATCAAGCAAATGGAATTGCAGTTGATCGCTTCCAAGAACTTGTTGTTGCCCCGCTTGGATGTCGGCGGTAAGTACCGATTCTTGGGCGTGGGCCAGGATTTGATCGAACAACCGGGCACGCCGTTCTCAACAACTACGGGCGGCAACCTCGCTGGTACGGATGCATTCTCTACCTTGGCCAGCGGCAATTTCCAGGAATGGGAACTAAGTGCTCAGTTCAGCATGCCCATTGGCTTCCGCCAACCGTTGGCGGCCGTTCGCAATGCACAGCTGCAATTGGCTCGGGAACGTTCCATCCTGCAAGATCAAGAATTGGAATTGTCGCATCAACTGGCCGATGCTGTGCGCGACGTAGATACCAATTACGTGTTATCGCAAACAAACTTTAACCGCCGCATTGCTGCCCAGCAGCAGGTGGAAGCGGTCAAAGCCGCGTACGACGCCGGCACCGTCACTCTCGACTTGTTGCTGGAAGCCCAGCGCAACGAGGCGGATGCCGAAGCCGCTTACTATCGCTCGCTTACCGATTACAACAAAGCCATCATGTTGGTTCAC